>CAZYYM010000008.1:0-29540 GCA_964651385.1 uncultured Gammaproteobacteria bacterium
GTCAGAGCCCGAGCTTGATGATATCACCAGGGCTCTGATTCTCGCCTTATGAAATTTGTTGGCGTACTCGACTCAATTCAATAGGATTAAAACGAAGTTGAACCAAAAATAAAGGCGGCCTTCTGGCCGCCTTTTTTTTGCGCTCCGAGCATACAGGGATCACACCTTTATACTCATTTCAAATTCCGGGGATCTACCGTTTTTAGCCAAAATCAGGAATTAGCCTGGATCAACAAGCATCCGCACAATCAATTCGAAGCCAAACCTGCTTAGGCACTAATCCCAGTTAATTGGTTAACATCGATGCCATAGCTTGTCGGGTCCTCGATGCCCTCGATCGTATCACCTGTTGTCTCAAGATCGACCATGCGCGCCGGAATGAACGATTTGGCCGTAGTCGAATAGATGACTTTGACACGTGGCTTTAACAGATTTTTACCCTGATCGATCACCACAGCAAGACGCCCGGTATTCAATTTGACCAAGGTGCCAATTGGGTAAATACCGATCATGCGCACAAAATTATCAAAAATTTCTTCGTCAAAATGACCTGCCTTCCAGCTAGCCATTTTCCGAATCGAGTCAGCCGGCGTCCAACCACGTTTATAACTTCTGTCGGAGGTGATTGCATCGTAAACATCACAGACCGCCCCCATTTTCGCAAACATGGAAATATTTTCTGCCGAGAGTTTTTCAGGGTATCCCGTGCCATTAACTTTCTCGTGGTGATGCAAACATACATCAAGCGCGATCTCGTCGACCCCGGCCGAATCCCTTAACATCTCCCAACCCCGCTCAGGATGGGATTTAACCAAAACAAACTCATCATCGGTCAACTTTCCGGGTTTATTCAAAATCACATCAGGAATCGCCATCTTGCCTACATCGTGTAATAACCCTGCCATACCCAGTGATTTAACCAGGGATTCATCCAGCGCCATTTGCCGACCGAGCGCGATCATTAACGCGCAGACCGCAACCGAATGCATATAAGTATAATTATCAGCGTTTTTCAAACGGGTGAGACTGATTAACGCGCCCGGATTGCGTACGACCGAGAGGTAGATTTCGTTGGCGATGGGCATCGCATTTTCGGCCTGAATGGCTTTACCCATACGGGCATCCTGAAACATCGAGGCAACCTCAGGCGCCACCTGGGTTTGAATCCTGCGCGCCTGTTCTATTTCTTCTTCCAGCGATATCGGCTTCTCGGGCAGTGGCTGCACGATTTCCGTCACAATCTCGACTTTTTCAACGGGTTTCGGTTGCACCACATCCAGGCCCCGCCTGGTATTTATCCAGACATTTTTAATGCCGCTGGATTTCAGAGATTCGAGGTCTTTTTTATCACTGAGTTTAAAGGCAGACTTCCAGAAAGGCGAATCGATCCAGCGGCCATCCAACTTGTCTATAAACATGCCAATTCTGAGTTGTTCGACTGGTATTTTTTTGGGCATTTATGGCTTATAACCACTTAAATTAGGATTGCGTTAATAAAACCGGGTATGCTGCATTCGATACAGGTCTATTGTTTTCATTTACAGAATTATAGACCGATACTGTTATTTTGCTTCATTCTATGAGTCTTATGTTGAACGCAGTGGCTTAAGCAATTCGATTGATATCGTCATTGCGGCGTTGAACCGCAATCTATTATGATACGATGAATTACTTCGATTTTTGTGGATCCTGGATCAAGTCCGGGATGATGGATATTTCCAACCTATGACAAGCAACACACCGCTCTGGACCCCCAGCCAGAAACTGATGGACGAAGCCAATATCAGCCGTTTCATGGATGATATAAATCAACGCTTCAATCGTTCATATGATCGTTACCAGTCATTGTATCAGTGGTCAATTGATGAGAAAGAAAACTTCTGGTCGGCGTTATGGGACTATACCGAAGTTATCGGTGACAAGGGCGAACGAATCCTGATCGACGGCGACAACATTGAAAAAGCTACCTGGTTTCCGGATGCCACTCTCAACTTTGCTGAAAATCTGCTGCGCAGGAATGACAGTGAAACTGCTATTTACTTTCGCGCCGAAGACCAGGCTGATTATCAACTCAGCTACCGGGAGCTATACCTCCAGGTTGCCAGTGTTGCCGCCTGGCTGAAGTTGCATGACCTTCAAGCCGGAGATCGCGTCGCGGGTTATTTACCGAATATGCCCGAAACGGTAGTCGCGATGCTGGCTGCCACGGCTCTCGGTGCGGTGTGGACATCGACTTCCCCCGACTTCGGCATTGAAAGCGTGGTTGATCGATTTGGGCAAACCGCACCCCGATTTTTATTTACCGCAGACGGGTATTATTACAACGGCAAGAAAATTAACCTCAGCACCAGGGTAAAAGCTATTTGCGCTCAATTACCGAGTGTTGAACAGGTAGTGCAAATTAACCTGGCCGGTTTCGACAATACTATCGGCGCCACTAACTGGTCAGCCATTATTAGTAAAGTGGTCAGTCAAATCGAATTTGTACCGCGCAAATTCAACGACCCGCTTTACGTGTTATACAGTTCGGGTACTACCGGCAAGCCAAAATGTATAACCCACAAGGTGGGTGGCACCCTGCTACAACATTTAAAAGAGCACCAGTTACACAGCGATGTGCGCCCCGGCGATCGCGTATTTTATTTCACCACCTGTGGCTGGATGATGTGGAACTGGCTGGTCACGGCACTGGCGAGTAAAGCCGCACTGGTGTTATACGACGGTTCACCGTTTTATCCCGATGGCGAAGTGTTGTGGAAATACGCCGAACAAATCAACATGACTTTGTTCGGTACCTCGGCCAAGTATATCGATGCGCTGAAGAAGAACAATTTTCACCTGAAAAATAAATTTAATCTCTCCAGTTTACGTACGCTGTGTTCGACTGGTTCGGTACTCGCGGCCGAAAGTTTTGATTACGTGTACCATAACATCAAGCAGGACATCTGCCTGTCGTCTGTATCCGGCGGTACCGATATCGTTTCCTGTTTTGCACTCGGTTGCCCTGTCCTGCCGGTCTATCGAGGCGAGATTCAATGCCGTGGTCTCGGTATGGCTGTTGATGTATTCGACGACCAAGGTAATGCCCTGGTCAATCAAAAAGGCGAACTGGTTTGTACGCAAACCTTTCCCAGTCAACCGGTTTATTTCTGGGCCGACGAGAGCGGTGACAGATACCACAATGCCTATTTTGCGCGTTTCAACAATGTCTGGCACCACGGCGATTATGTGCTGCTGACCGAACAGGGTGGTATGGTGATATACGGTCGTTCCGATGCCACATTGAATCCCGGTGGCGTACGCATCGGCACCGCCGAGATTTATCGCCACGTCGAACAACTCGATGAAATTGTCGAGAGCATCGTAATTGGCCAGGACTGGGATTCAGATGTCCGTGTCGTGTTGTTTGTAGTCCTACAAGAAAATCTCACCCTGGAGGAAGAATTGATAGCAAAGATTCGACAAACGGTACGGGAAAAGTGCACACCACGTCACATGCCTGCCAAAGTCATTCAGGTCAGCGAAATTCCACGCACCAAATCCGGCAAGATTGTCGAACTGGCCGTGCGCGAAGTTGTGCATAATCGACCCGTGAAAAATTTACATTCGCTGGCCAACCCTGAAGCACTTGAACTGTATCGAAACCTTGCAGAATTACAGGTCGATTGATTGGACGCCAGAACCTCCTTGTTTAACTGGTTATTATTACTGTGTCTGGTGATACTCTGGGGCACTTCGTTTATGTTTACGGCGATATCGGTGGAATCCGTTGATCCATTGTCGGTGGTATTTTCACGCGTGCTGATTGCTGCTGTCATTTTAACCGGCGTAGTCTATATCAAAGGACAAAAATTACCGTTTAAACGCAACGATTGGCTGGCCCTCATGACAATGAGTGTAATCGGTAATATCCTACCTTTTTTTCTCATTGCCTGGGGTCAACTTTCGGTCAATTCAGGCATTGCCGGTATGATTATGGCGATCATGCCGCTGATGACCATGTTACTCGCGCATTATCTGGTCGTCGGCGAAAGTCTTAACCGATATAAATTCATTGGATTTCTGTTCGGTATCAGCGGCGTTGCGATTTTGCTCGGACCGGTATTCGAAGGTGGCGGCCGGGCGGTATTCGGCGGTATCGCAATCTTTATCGCCGCTACAAGCTACGCAGTGAATACTATTCTGGTGCGGCGCCTGCCGAAATTCACGCCGATGGTCGGTGCTGCCGGGGTGATGGTCTCTGCGAGCCTGATCATGCTGCCCATCTGGTCGGTTCAAACTACATTGAATCTTGATCAACTCAGTATGCGTTCGGTCGGTTCGGTAATCTGGCTCGGCATAGGCCCGACTGCAATTGCCACCATGATCCTGTTCGCCGTTATCGAACGCGCGGGCCCTACATTTTTGTCCACGATTAACTATATGATACCGGTCGTCGCATTTTTCGCCGGTGCTTATATTCTCTCCGAACCGGTCGAGTGGACGAGCATTTTTGCGCTTGGTGTCATATTAAGTGGAATTGCGCTAACAAGATTTCGAGCCGGTCATTCCCGGTTAACTGAATCGTCGGCCAGCGCTTCGCCGAAATGATCCATAAAGGCATTAACCCTTGCCGAACGAACCAAATCGGGATGCGTTAACAACCATAACCCGGTTGTGAGCTCTTCCGTCGGTGCACTAACAACCTGCAACAAAGGCGAAGATTCGCCTAGATAATGGGGCAACAAGGCCAGCCCCATGCCCTGCTCCGCGGCAACTTTTAAACCGACAAAGGAGTCCGACCTCAGACAAATCTTGCTCCCGGGTATTTTTGAATCCATCCATTTGCCCGGCAGCGTGGCCTGCAAACCCGGTTCGAATCCGACCCAGTGATGGCTTTGCCAGTCAAGCCCGGGAAAGGTATTGAGGTATTCCAGTGAGGCATAGGCATTGAAATAAACGTCGGCGACACGACGACCAACCAGGGGTGCATCGGGGGTTTTAGTTGGCCGAATCGCAATATCGGCATCTCGTCGCGTTAAATCCATAATATTATTGGACATGCTCACTGTGACGGATATATGCTGATGTTTCTGGTGGAAACTGGCCAGGTGAGGACCAATTTTCGACACCATCAGCGTATCGGTGGTCGTCACCCGCAATTCGCCTTCAAGCCGCAACTCTCGCCCTTCGATTTGGCGTTGAATATTAAACAGCGTACTTTCAACCTCCCGCGCCGCATCGATTATTTTCTCTGCTTCCAGCGTTAGAACATACCCTGATTTGCCCCGTTGAAAAATCCGGCAACCCAGGCTTTCCTGAAATGAGTCGATTCGACGCAAAACGGTCGTGCGATTGACACCGAGTACGCGGGCAGCCGAAGCGATAGAGCCATTTTTGGCCACCATCAAAACATAACGAAGATTATCCCAGTTTAATTGCTGCATAATTGCAACACTATAGCGCGTTTATATAGAATTTGATGTATTAATATCTAATGGTATGATTCGCTACTCATGACAAATTGCACATAATAAATATAGGGAGACACTATGAATATTGTAACAAAACTCGGCATTATCGCGATCAGTCTGACATTCATGGCACCTGCCATCGGCGCAAAGAAGGATCCAAACCTGAAATTAATCAAAGCCCGTCAGAGTGATATGAAAATAAGATCTTTCAGCGCAGGCCCACTGTTTGGTATGGCCAAGGGCAAGATCGAATACGATGCGGAACTGGCGTCAAGGCTAGCGAATAATCTACTACTGCTAACGCAACTCGACATGGGTCGAGCCTGGGCGAAAGGTACCGACAGTGTTGCATATAAAGGCAAAACCTCAGCCTTGCCAAAAATCTGGACGACTTACCCGAAAATTGGCAAGTATGGGAAAAAGTTTGTCACTGCTGTTAAAGAACTGTCTGCCGTTGCCGGAAATGGACTGGACGCTCTAAAGTCCAAAGTCGGGCCTCTGGGCAAATCATGCAAGGGTTGCCACGATGAGTTTCGCGAGAAGAGGAACTAGGCTCGACTGTATCAGCCAGTAACCCGGTGGCACAATCGTGGCGCCGTTTTTTTAATTCGATCATGATATTGCGCATCACCCTCGTACTCTTCGCGGTATCGCCATTTGGTGTAATTGCGCAGACTCAAACCGATGACACATCACTGGCTCGCGGTAGGTACCTGCTGAGGGTCAGTGGCTGCATCCATTGCCATACTGCCGAAGGTGGTGACACTTTAGCAGGCGGTCGAGCGCTGGTCACGCCCTTCGGAACCTTTTATACCCCCAACATAACAGCCCATAAAACCGCAGGCATCGGCGCATGGAGTAACGACGAGTTTCTGCGCGCACTACACCGGGGGATGGCTCCGGACGGTAGCGACTACTACCCGGCATTTCCTTACACCTCTTATACGCGCATGTCTGCCAGAGACGCAAACAGTCTGTACGCATACATCCTGACATTACCCACATCAGAGCTAGCTAACCGCGACCATGAGCTGGCGTGGTTCCTAAGCTCGCGGCTTGCCGCCCGGATCTGGAAATGGCTATTCTTTAACGCCGGTGAGTATCAGCAGGATCATCAACAAAGTGTACAATGGAATCGCGGCGCATACATTGCTGAAGCGCTGGCACATTGCGGCGAATGTCACACGCCGCGTAACCCTCTCGGCGCGCTGCGCAGCGATCTGGCATACGCCGGCAATGCGCAAGGACCCGAAAACGAACAGGTGCCTAATATCACACCCGACAGGAAAACCGGTATCGGCAAATGGGACCGTGATGATCTGCAACTATTTTTGAAATTTGGCGAGCTACCGGACGGTGAGTACGCCGCTGGTTCGATGGATCCAGTTATCGTCGGGCTACAACAACTGACCCCGGTCGACCGCGATGCGCTGATCGAATATCTTCTTGCCTTGCCACCGGTTGATAACCACATCGGAGATTAAATATTGCCGTCATCCTATATACGCCGCCATATATCGTCGCATGTCCAATTGGCCTATTTAAGCAATTTGATGTCGAAATATTACGTGCTAAGATGCTAGAGAATTGCCCTTAATGGAACTGGATACCAATCTATTCACTCCGTTAATCGCGCCTGGTGAAGAAGCTTACAGATAATGGACCAAATCCTCAGCAGACCTGAAATACAAAGCGCTGTCGTACCGTTTATAGTTGGATTTCTGCTCTATATCGGACTGAGAAAATTGACAGTCAACGCGTGGATATGGGCCGTTTTTGCTGCCTTTTTAATTTCGGCTAGCTTGATTAACGGCCTGACATTAACGCCTCTAACCGGTACCAGAAAAATTATCCTTCTGATAGTTTTTTCCTGTGTCATCGCGGGTTCGGTCCAATATTTTGTCGCACATCTTACTGCACGTCGTGTGCTCATGTACGCGTTTGGGGTTATTGCGCTTATATGGGTTTTCCGGGCTGTCACCCTGCGTATGGAAATGCCCGCAATGGCACTATTTATCGCCGGACCATTAACGCTTGTACTATGGCTGATATGGGCATTCGAGCGAATTGGCGACGACGATGCTCGACTGCACGGGGCCGGATTCAGTTTACTTTTAGGTACCGGTTTATGCGCTGCTGCAGGGTCTTCTGCCCTGCTCGGGCAACTGGCTCTGAGTTTCTCCGTAGCTTCAGGCAGTGTTCTTTTAGGTTGGGTAATTTTGGGCAGAGCTGCCAGCTCCAGTCAAAATTCAGTTGCCGGGTCACCTTTACCTTACGCAATGGCTTCAGCACTGCTCGGACTGGCATCCGTCATATTTGCCCGCGTGCCGTGGTATACCCTTACGGCGCTGGCATTGATTCCATTGGCTACCCGAATCGCACCTGAAAATATCGAAAATCGATTTATCAGAGCGCTGATATCCAGTCTACCAGGGCTGTTCATTGCCCTGGCTGTCTCGTTCTGGGTCTGGAAAACGGGTAGCTCAGATTCCGGCTATTGAAACCACGACTATTAATTTAAAAGTACAACACATCAACAACAAAACACAACGGAGAAAAAAATGAAGAGAGTTTTTTTATTAACTGCACTCGCAATACTACCGGGCAGCGCCGCGCTCGCCGATAGTTACACCGCGGACCCCGCGCATACCTTTGTCAGTTTTGCCATAAACCATCTGGGATTTTCAACCTTGCGGGGTAAATTCGACAAACAAACCGGTGCACTTGAATATGACCCCGCCGCTAAAAAAGCTTCGGTTACTATCGCGATAGAAGCCGGCTCAATCGATACCGGCCATACCAAGCGTGATGAACATTTAAGTTCGCCGGATTTCCTTAATGTAGTCGAGAATCCAACCATTACCTTCGAATCCACCAAGGCCAGTTGGAGCGGTAACAAGCTAACGTCAGTAACCGGCAATTTGACGGTGATAGGCGTCAGTAAACCCGTAACATTGAAAATCACCTCAATAAACTGTGGCGCACATCCATTCAATAAGAAATATACCTGCGGATTTGATGCAGTAGCTTCGATAAAACGAACTGATTTCGGCGTAAATTACGGAATACCGGCTATCGGTGAGGTACTTGATCTAAATATCGAACTTGAGGCGACTAAAAACTAACCCGACTATTTCGGGCGCCTGTGTGCAACATTAAGGCGCAGGCGCTTGTACTCCATTTACATTATACGTCTAGTCCATTGCTCAACGGCCCGTCTTATTGTTACCATCTAACACACTCCAAACATGCGGATGACCTGATAAATGTCCAGCAACGACCCCCTGCTGCAACCGTTTCAGCTCAAGCATCTAACCCTGCGTAACCGCTTGATGATATCTTCGCACGAACCGGCATACACCGAAGATGGTATGCCCAAACAACGCTATCGCCTGTACCACGAGGCGCGCGCCAAAGGCGGTATAGCGATGACTATGACGGCAGGTTCCGCATTGGTATCGCGTGATAGTCCACCGGCATTCGGCAACATACTCGCCTATAAGGATGAAGTCGTGCCCTGGATCGGCGAGCTGACTGATGCCTGCCACAGGCATGGTGCAAAGATCATGATCCAGCTCACGCATCTCGGACGGCGCGCAGGCTGGAACCACGGCGACTGGTTACCGACCGTGTCGCCATCCGGGGTACGTGAAGCCGCGCATCGCGCTTTCCCGAAAATTATCGAAGACTGGGATATTGATCGAATCGTCGAGGATTACGGTATAGCTGCCGCACATATGCGGGCAGGTGGCATGGATGGAATCGAACTCGAATGTTACGGGCATTTGATCGATCAATTCTGGTCACCAATTACCAATTGTCGTGACGATGACTGGGGTGGTTCGCTGGAACACCGGTTACGCTTCCTGCATCAGGTGCTTGATTCGATACGCCAGCAGGTTGGTGATAAGTTCATAGTCGGTTTACGACTGGTAATTGACGAGCAACAGGCCGATGGCATCAGCCGTGAAGTCGGCATGGAAATCGCTCGACGCATAGTCGACAGCGGTAAAATTGATTTCCTTAATGTGATCCGAGGGCATGTCGATACCGATCCGGCGTTGACCCGTGTGATTCCATTGCAGGGCATGCCTGCTTCACCGCATCTGGACTTTTCCGGTGAGGTACGCGCAGCGTTGAAGTTTCCGGTTTTCCACGCAGCACGCATAAACGATATTGCTACCGCAAGACATGCCGTTTCCAGTGGGAAACTGGACATGGTAGGAATGACTCGCGCACATATTGCAGACCCAATGATTGTGCAGAAACTCATCGAAGGTCGCGAGGAAGACATTCGACCTTGCGTAGGAGCCACCTATTGTCTTGATCGAATCTATCTTGCAGGTGAAGCACTGTGTATTCATAATCCAGCCAGCGGTCGTGAAGCAACCATGCCGCATCAAATTACTGACAAGACTAAACAAACAAAGAAAGTTGTTATCGTTGGTGCGGGTCCAGCTGGTTTAGAAGCAGCGCGTGTTGCTGCAGAGCGTGGCCATCAGGTCATTGTTTTTGAAGCCACTCCCGAGCCCGGCGGGCAGATTCTGTTATGCGTAAAAAGTGAACGTCGGCGGGAAATGAAAGGCATTATCGACTGGCGGGTTGCGCAGTGTAACAAGGCAGGTGTCGAATTTCGCTTCAATACCTTTGCCGAAGCCGAGGAAATAATCTCCGAACAGGCCGATGTCGTTATCATTGCCACGGGAGGGCTTGCCGACAACAAGGTTTTGAAATCAGGCAATGATTTAACCCTGTCAAGCTGGGATATTATTGCCGGCGAGGCTATTCTCGGCGGTAATGTGCTGCTTTACGACGATGGCGCCGACCACACCGGCATGCAGGCTGCAGAGATCATTGCCAAAAATGCCAAGCTTGAATACGTTTCCCCGGAGCGGAGTATTTCACCCGATATCGGCGGTGTTAATATCAGCCCGTATATTGAAAACCTGCTGTCGTTCGACGTTCGCTTTTCACTATGCCGACGTGCCATATCCGCGATCAGGGAAGGCGATAAAATCAGGGTGACACTGGGTAGTGACTATGGCCAACAACATGCCCAACGACTGGTCGATCATCTGGTCGTCGAGCATGGCACGTTGCCACTCGATGAGGTTTATTACGCTTTAAAACCACAATCAAGCAATCAGGGTGAAGTTGATTACAACGCCTTAATCGAAGGCATGCCACAATCTATAAAGCGCAATGCAAATGGTACATTTCAGTTATTTCGAATCGGAGATGCGGTGTCTTCACGTAATATCCATGCCGCTATCTTCGATGCCCTGCGACTGCTAAAAGATATCTGACAAGTCAAACGTGGCAAATAACAAAACCGCAAAATAACGGCACAATCCGATGCCGCGCCGCGCCAGCAGGAGCCTATGAACTGGCGAACTCGATACCTTTGGCAATATTGCCTTTAAGTACATCAGCCATGTCGTCCATCAATTTTTGTTCGTAGTCACTAAGTGTCGGTAAAGCAGGAATCGACTCAACTCCGTTTTTGCCGAGATTCACCGGCTGCGCATGAAAACTACGGGTATCGTCACCGGTCTGTACATAACAACATTCCGTTACATCCGTTCCATTCATAGCCGCTACCAGCGATCTGGTAAAACGGGCGGCTGCCTGCGCCATCGACAGTGTTGCGGAACCCGCGCCGGCTTTGGCCTCGACCACTTCGGTACCGGCTTCCTGAATACGCGGTGTCAGGGCTTCGATCTGATCCTGGCTTAATTGCACACCGTCGATGCTCGATAATAAAGGCAGTATGGTCACGCCACTATGGCCACCGATAACTTTGACGTTGACGTCGTCGCAACTTTTACCGACGAGTTCAGCTACAAAGGTATTAGAGCGGATAACATCAAGGGTTGTGATGCCAAACATTTTACGCTTGTCGTATACGCCGGCGGCTTTCAACACTTCTGCTGCAATCGGCACAGTTGCATTGACCGGATTGGTAACAATTGCGTAGCAGGCATTCGGACAGGCTTTGGCCCCTGCGCCGACCAGTTTTTTGACGATACCGGCATTCATGTTGAACAAATCATCGCGGGTCATGCCAGGCTTACGTGGCACACCGGCCGGTATAACGACGATATCAGCATCCGCCATTGCGGCTTCGACGTCATCACCGACGAAACCGCTAACCGCAACGTCGGTTGGAATATGGCTTAAATCGACCGCCACGCCCGGCGTAAACGGGGCAACGTCGTAGAGAGATAATTCGCTACCCGCAGGTAATTGCAATTTCAATAACAGAGATAACGGTTGACCGATACCACCAGCCGCTCCAAGCACACAAACTTTCATAACGGGCCTCGTCAGGTTAAATGAAGGATTGATAAAATAGCCATCTTATCGGTGTGCCGGATTGTTGACAACCGCATAACCGACCAATCATTAACTATTAATACAAATTATTAGTCGGCTTTATCAAAGATGGAATACCTGCTCTGCTTTTTTCAACCAGTCGAGCGCACCGGGTGTATCGACCCAGGCTCCACGCATGGATTCGCGGTAAAGCCAGGCCTGGTCATCGCCACCTACTATGACGCCATCGTCACTGATTTTAGGCATGCGGATGGATTTTTTAATTAAATATTTCGGAATCTTATCGAGCATCTCGATCGCGTCACCGAGGGCTTCGACCGCCTCTTTTGGCCGGCCCAGCCGATACAGAGCCAGCACTTTGCCATAGGTGATTTCCGGATTCATGTCGGCTGGATAATTTTCGGCCAATGCCAACGCCTCCCGATCCATGGCAGTATTGATAAAATTGTTCATGACCAGCGTCCTGACACCATGATTGTCGTTCGGGTTGATCAATAACAACCATTTCGACCATGCGTCGACGAGCTCCATATTGTCTTCCACCAGCGACAGCATTATTCCTCGAGCCAATGACCGCAGCACCGGGCGGTTATCGCTCATGATCCAGGCAAGTTGCGAGCCGGGATATCGCGACAGGGTGTCTTCGAGGATGAAAATGGCGCGATTAATCACCGGTCGAACGAGAGTTTCAATCATCCACGGTGCACCGAATTGCGGGTGGCAGTGTAACGCGGTTAAGACATCGTCGAGAATTTCAAAACTGTCAAAACTCGCCGGGTTGTTATTTAACCAGTTAACCCAATCCTGATCTTCCCAGGGATCCATATCCGACATGGACAGATCCTGTGTCGAGAATGGTTTTGGCAAATGAAATACTTTACACCATTGCTTTTCCAGCTTCGCCAATTGCCTGGTTGCCTGAATGCGTTCGAAGCTATGGTGGAATTGATCGCTACAAGGCTCGAATTCGGTTTCATTGTCGATGCCATCGGTCTGACTATCGATAGATTCTTCGGCGGCATCATCGACAATCTGGTAACCGGGTGCCGGCCTCTCCAGGTTGTTATCAACCCAGTCCCGCAGTCCTTGCGTTTCGTCATCAAAGATATCGGTGGCCAGGTTTGCGAAAGCTTGGTTCGGATTTTCGACCACATCGATTAAAAAATTCAACGGCATTTCATCGTCATGCAGGCCCATCCGCCGTAATCGGCGCACCCAGAAACCGGCTCGCTTCGAGGCTTTGTCATTATCTCCCTGCGCGTTCAGCAATTGCACCTCAAGTGGCGCCAGACTAATTGTATTTGGATCATCCCGTTGTGCATGGTTAAAGGCCTGCCAGGCTTCCTCGACATCGCCCATATCCATATGTATCGTCGATAGCCGCTGCCAGGCACCCGAACGTAAAGCTGAACGGGGAACCGAGTCGGTGATTTTATTCAACAGTGCTTGCTTTTTTTTATGATAGCCGAGGTCATCGTAGGCGTTACATAAAATGGTCAGCGCATAATCGGCCGCATCATTAGTTTTACGAATCGTACCTTCAAATAATGGCGCCAGTATAGAAACGGCTTTTTTGGCCTGACCAGACATGAAATATTCATCGGCTATTTCACCCAGCGCCTCTAGCGGTACGTGATTTTCGCGGATAGCTTTCGCAGACAACTGCTTACCCAGTTTATCGAAAACGATAACCCACACCTGTTCGATCGACAGGGTTTGCAAGTCCGATAACTCGATACAGCAATGCTTAAATTTAATACCCGAGCCACAATAACAAAGCTGGTTTCGCCCCGGTAAGGGCATTGGCTCGGGTTTAAACTGGTTGCGTGGCAGCGGCGTCGAATTCCAGATCATGCGGGCGCAACTAAACGCCAAACGGCGAATCTGATCGGCACCCACGGCATCCTCGTTCGAATTCTGCGCGCTAAACAAGCCCCTCTGGAACAGACTATTCCCGGTATAAAAGTTGGGTAGATGGGCCAGCATCCATTGGATAAATTCTGCCGAATCCTGATGTTTCAATATATGTCCGATAGCACCATCGAGCATTTTTTCCATATTGAATGGAACATCGGACATTTCGAAATCATCATGAGACATAGATTTACCGGCAATTGATTGTGGAATGACTGATAAGCCTATTGTCCAGCCTGTTTTTACCGATAGCAAGCCTACTCTCAACAATTCGATCGTGGTATTTGTGTATACACATTAGGTTTCCCGGTCTAATCATCTGGAGGTTGAATTACATCGTTTGGGGCCGATAGTTGATGTTCGTCTGGCCGAAAGCTAAAGTAGCACTTTTATGAACCCGTTCGATACCGACAATCGTAAAGCCATCAAAGGCCGAACTGCAGTCAGCAACACTGCCGGTCGGTTCGAATCGCAGCCGAATACCGAGGTACAGGCCGTTGGAAGTCAGTGAGTTGTTTCAACAATGGTTGCACACGCATAATCCGTTGAAGGCAGAGCACGCCATGACACGCGTTCGCGATACGCGTGGCGGAAAGGATTACGACAGCGGCTTTGGCATCAGGTTACGAGGCACTGGCGCGTTTGCGGATATCATCGCAAAACGCTTTGCACTGGACTGCAAGCGACTTGATTTGAACTCGGGTACATATGTACTGAATCGTTCGGCGTTTGACCTACCCAAGCGTAGTGGCGATCAGTTAGGTTTATTTTAAAATGAAAAAAATCGCCCTGTTCGCCGATGTACAAAACGTTTACTACACCACACGCGAAGCCTATGGGCGGCAGTTTAACTATCGCGAACTATGGCGGCGAGTCAAAGCTCGGGGAATTATTGCATCGGCAACAGCTTACGCCATTCAAAGGCACGACGACAAACAAATTAAGTTTCAGGATGTGTTAAAACATCTGGGTTTTGAAGTAAAACTTAAACCTTTCATTCAACGTAGTGACGGTTCGGCCAAAGGCGACTGGGATGTGGGCATTGCCATCGATGTGATGGAAGCGGCACAAAATGTCGATACGGTTATCCTGTTATCGGGTGATGGTGACTTTGATTTATTGCTGGATAAAATCCAGGCAAAGTATGGTGTGAATGCCGAAGTCTATGGCGTGCCTTTATTGACGGCTAATTCATTGATTAATGCTGCGAGTGTTTATCACCCGATAGAAAACGATCTGCTGTTGTAAGCTGTTTGTAAACTTTGCCATAGATTGCGGCTCGAGAATGTGTTGGATGACAACTCAGTGAGCGGCGCCAATTTAAATTTCCGGATCCTCACCACGGGTATTCAACATAAAAAGTAATAAGTGCGCATGTTCGGCCGCCTCGCTACCACGCGGAGTCAAATAACCGCCATCTGATTGAGTAATAAAGCCATCATCATATAATCGCTGGGCTGCGGCAATGACACCGGGATCGGCGGTTTTGTGAATCTTGATACCATCCAGGCCTGTAGAGGAATGATACAGCATTAATACGTGCAATTCGTCGAAATTTTCCAGGGTGAATTTCATCAAAACTCCTCAGTTTATTTTAATGGCATATTGTTTTACTTTGGCCAGGTTGGGCAAAAGTAAAATACCTCCTTTTAAATAACAAAGATAGGGTTTTAAGATTTTTCCTATGCCTCCGAAACACTGCCCGGTTTAGAACCGACTTTTGGCCAGGCACCCAGAGGATAGGGATGATATTCACTACTAAAAGTCAAAAACTGGATAATTTGATAGATATAACTGGCGAGCCCACGTCCCAGTTTTAGCAGGCGCTCATTGAGTCTACCGGTGATCAACTTGTGTACAAACTGAAAGATAATAACACCGAATAACACGAAATCGGCGATTCCGGCGAGGAAACAAAATAGCAGCATATAAAGACCCCGTATCCATGTGTTCTGGTTTTTCAAATTCTGTTTTAAATCGTCGTTCATAATAGATCCCCTGTTGATAGTATGATGTCTGTTATCAGATATAGGTTGATTGATGTGGCTCATGGAGTCGGTCGATTTATTTTTTAGTATTTAATACACAGAAGCAACTTTTTTATTATCTAGCCTGGTAGGTTTCATGATTCAAACTGACCCGCCTGAATCTCTCCCGGGCATTTTTTTGTTTTACCTGCCTGGAGGTTCTTCGCTATCGCAGGCCGGTCAGCCGCTCAGCCCGAAAGTTTTGATCCGGGCTGTAATCAACCACCGGCAAGGACCGACTTCACTTTCCTTGAAGTCCATAACCGCCCATCATAATGACTCGCAGTGTCAAATTTCGATGCAGGCTGGACTCATGGCGATAACTGATCGATGCTTCGCGTTATCGAGCCATAGTGCGATACCGATTATAGCAAATTGATCAAAGACCAGAACATGTCGACCGACACACCGGAGATTAATCGTATTTTCGGCATTAGATCAGCAATCACGGCAAAGTTATTAACCCTCCTTTTTTCTGGCCCACTTCGGCTTACCTTTATCCTTATCATCCCTGGCACGTTTCTTTACTTTAATCTTGGTTGATTTTTCGGTCTTAGAAAATTTTTTGCCTTTCCCCTTCTCTTTGATAGCTTCCTTGGTCACAGCGGAACTCTTATCTTTGCGAACTTCCGATTTATCTTTACCAACGCTGGAAATATTCAAGGCCTGGCCCATTACGCGGGTTTTTTTCAGTGTTTTGAATAACGCTTTGGGCATCCCTTCGGGCAAGTCAACCAGACTGTAGTCATCGAAGATATTAATACGCCCGATGTGCTTGCTTTCAATATCGGCTTCGTTTGCAATGGCGCCGACGATATTGCCCGGTTTAACTTTATGATCGTGTCCAACTTCTATTCGAAAACGTTGCATGCCTTCTTCGGGCGCCCGATCACGGTCGCGCGTTTCGGATCGTTCACGACGGGGCCTTCGTTGATCGGTTCGATCCTCACGCTCCCAGCTCTTTTCGATTTTGCGCATTGGTTTATTTTGCAATAGAAAGGGGGCGTCACCTTGCAGCATTTTAGCCAGTGCCGCCGCTATATCAATAACGGCTATATCGTGATCCTGTCGATATTTTTCGATCAGATCGCTAAACAATGCCAGTTCCTTTTCCGCCAGCGTATCGGTGATGCGTTGCTTGAACTTTTCGATACGGCGGTTATTGATTAGATCGGTTGACGGTAATTCCATCATCTCAATTTTTTTATGCGTGGCTTTTTCAATAGCCTGCAGCATTCGCCGTTCGCGGGGTGCTACAAACAAAATCGCATCGCCTTCGCGACCTGCCCTGCCGGTTCGGCCGATACGATGCACATAGGCTTCGGTATCGTAGGGTATATCGTAATTAACAACATGGCTGACGCGTTCTACATCAAGACCACGGGCGGCGACATCGGTCGCGACGAGTATATCGAGCTTGCCATTTTTCAGATTATTAACGGTGCGTTCACGCTGGTTTTGTTGAATGTCGCCATTCAGGGCTGCCGAGGCGAAACCCCGCGCTTCGAGCTTTTCTGCGAGTTCTATGGTCGCTGTTTTTGTACGCACGAACACGATCATCGCGTCGAAGCTTTCTGCTTCGAGGATGCGGGTTAAGGCATCGAGTTTATGCAAGCCACCAACCGGCCAGAAACGTTGACGAATGGTCTCCGCCGTTGTAGTTTTTAACTTGATTGTGATTTGCTCGGGATTGGTTAAATGATGCGTAGCAATGCGACGAATCTGTGGCGGCATCGTCGCTGAGAACAGCGCAATTTGTCTTTGCGCGGGAGTTTGCTCAAGAACCCATTCGACATCATCGATAAAACCCATGCGTAACATTTCATCGGCTTCATCGAGCACCAGGGTAGTCACGCTATCCAGAATCAAATTACCTTTGCGCATATGATCCATCACGCGTCCCGGCGTACCAACCACTACGTGAACCCCTCTTTTGAGCGCCCGAATTTGCGTGCTATATTCCTGTCCACCGTAAACAGGCAAGACATGGAACCCTGTAAAATGTTTGGCATATTTCTGAAAGGCTTCGGCCACCTGAATCGCGAGTTCACGCGTCGGCGCCAACACTAACACCTGCGGCTGTTTTTGATTGAGATCGAGCCTGGACAGGATCGGCAATGCAAAGGCCGCCGTTTTGCCGGTGCCGGTCTGCGCCTGACCGACCAGGTCTCTGCCTTCTAGCATCAACGGGATGGTTTGAGCCTGGATCGGCGACGGCGTCTCGTAACCCACTTCGTCCAAAACTTTAAAAATATTTATGTGCAGCCCGAGTTGGTCAAACGAGGTAACTGTGGCGGTGGTCATCTGTATACCCGAAAGAGGAAACAATTAGAAAACCTCAGGCAAAAAATCGGAACACGGCCAAAGGGTGGCGCAGTGTACCGGTTTATGCTAAAGCGTGCATGTTTTATTGGTGATTAATCGGGTTCAAATGCCCCAAAATAGGAACATCGAAGGTTACCGGCAGTCATAATGGAACTCCAGGTGATTTCAATTTATGATTACAGGTACCTTATGAATACCATGCTCCAGTTTATTTCGACTATCATCCTGGCCACGCTTTCCTGTATATCGGTTGCCGCGCCCTCGGCTGATCTCTGGGAGCGCTGGGCGCAGTACGACGCCAATTCGACACAGGCTATCGATCACAGTACCTGGAATGATTTACTGAGTCGCTATGTGGTCAGGCACGACAGTGGTGTTAACCGTTTTCGCTACGGGAAGGTCAGCCATGAGGATGGCAGCAAACTGATGAATTATCTGAATTTGCTCGGCAATATCAATATCAGCCAATACAATCGCGATGTACAGCGCGCATACTGGATTAACCTGTATAACGCTTTAACCGTCAGTGTTGTGCTCTCTAATTATCCGTTACGCAGCATTCGGGACGTTTCTTCAGGCTTTTTTTCTGCCGGTCCCTGGAAGAAAAAACTCATCAAGATCGAAAACGAAACACTGTCACTCGACGATATCGAGCACCGCATCCTGCGCCCGATCTGGAAAGACCCGCGCCTGCACTATGCTGTCAACTGCGCCTCCATCGGTTGCCCGAACCTGCAAAACCAGGCATTTACGGCGACGAATAGCGAACAGCTGCTCGATAAAGCTGCGCGGGAGTACATCAACCACCCACGCGGCGCGAAGGTCGATAGCGACGGCAGATTGCAAGTTTCGAGTATTTACATCTGGTTTAACGATGATTTCGGTGGAGACGAAGGCGTCATCAGACATTTGGAACAATATGCCGAACCGGCGCTGGCGAACGCACTGAAAAAGACTTCTGAGATCGACGACCACCATTACAACTGGCTACTCAATAGCCTGGTACCGGTGCAGACCAGGAAGAAGAAAAGCGTTCGACTCGGCAGCTAAGCGGGGTGTCGAAAACGCAGGCATCGTCAGGCTTGCCCGCAGCCGGCTGGATTGCTGGCATCGGCCTGATGTTGCTATTGCAACAGCTCTTCGTTGCCCATATCAGTCAACGGTTCTTTTACGAAGTTGATCTGGCCCATGCGCCGATACTGGCCTTTGTGTTGTCGCAGATCGCGGCCGGGCTGATCTTTCTACTCCTTTTGCGACTGATTCCGCGCGTAACAGTATCAAACCGGCTTTTTCTTTTGTCTCTGCTGCTCGGTCTGATGTTACGGCTTTTCCTGTTCGACAGCCAGCCGATACTCGAAATCGACTTTTATCGCTATCTCTGGGATGGCGCGGTTACCGCCAATGGTTTCAACCCGTACCGCCTCGCGCCCGACACGGTTGCACAGGCCGGCAGTGACCGGCTACAACGGCTCGCCGCCGATGCCGGACCGATTATCGAACGCATCAACTACGGCGAACTACGTTCAATCTATCCACCCTTGACGCAACTGGTATTTGCTATCGCTTATCTTGTCGACGACTGGAACCTCGACGTTTGGCGTACGCTGTTGCTGTTATTTGATATTGCTTCACTCACCATTATTTATAAAATATTAAATCTAACCAATCGCTCCAGACTATGGTCACTGCTTTACTGGTGGAATCCCCTTCTTATTCACGAAACTTACAACACCCTGCACATGGATGTGTTGATTTTACCGTTCCTGCTACTGGCCCTCTTCTTAATGATTGATCGTCGATTTATCGCAGCAAGCGGCGCATTAACCGTGGCTGCGGGTATTAAGTTATGGCCATTGCTATTACTACCCTTCTCGGTTCGACCACTATTGCGGAAACCCCGCCAAGGGGTACTCGCCTTACTGATAATATTAGCGATCGCCGGTATTGCTATTGTGCCTCTATTTATTTTCGGCCTCGGTGAAAATTCCGGATTGCTGGGGTACTCGCAGGAATGGTTACGTAATAGCGCATTGTTTCCATTATTGATTTCAATAGTGTCGGTTTTTAACCCGGGCGACAGTGGTTTAATAAGCCGTGTATTTATTGGCCTGACATTGGTTTGCCTGGTGTTTTATTTAAATCAAAAGCCAGTTTTTGACCCCAATACCCTGGTAGCAAACCTGAGCTGGGTAATTACTGCCTTATTCCTGCTTAGCCCGACACAATTCCCCTGGTACACTATCTGGTTTGCACCGCTACTATGCTTTTACCCTAAACCGGCTTTGCTGCTGTTAATGGGACTCATGCCGATTTACTACCTGCGAAATTATTTTGCCGCTCGGGACAATGTCGAGCTTTTCGACAATTTCATCGTCTGGATACAATACCTGCCTGTTTACTGTCTATTATTGGTGGACTTTCTGCAGCAACGAAGTCATCGGTCAATGGCTGGAGACCATGTTTAAAAACCAACAGACTATTGCAATAATACCCGCGCGCGACGAGGCCTTATCAATAGGCAGCGTTATCGAAGATATTCGCGCATTAACCAATGAAAAGAATTACCCTTTATTTGACCGAATACTGGTTTGTGACAATGGCTCGATAGATGACACCGCCAGTATTGCCAGTCAACTCGGCGCTGAGGTAGTCCGTCAGCTAAAAATGGGATACGGCATTGCCTGTTTAACCGCCATAAGTTTAATCGACGATACCGATATCGTGGTTTTTATCGATGCAGACGCGTCGCTGAAAATTGATGAATCAATCCGGCTTTTAAAGGCCATCGATCAAGGCGCAGAAATTGCGATTGGCGCCCGAATAACTCATTTAAGGGAAAAAGGTGCAATGACGCTTCCACAACACTTTGGCAACATCATTGCGAGTGGGTTAATTCGACTCATATGGCAGGCACCGGTCAGCGACCTCGGTCCGTTTCGCGCAATACGTTACAATACGCTTCAACAACTTGACATGCAGAATCAGAGTTTTGGCTGGACCGTAGAAATGCAGGTCAAAGCAATACAACTGGGTTTAAATATGGTTGAAGTGCCTGTGCACTATCGAAGCCGCTTGGGACGCTCCAAAATCAGTGGGACAATTTCAGGGGTTATCGGGGCAGGCTACGGCATTATTTCGACGATCATAAAACTCGCATTGCATTCGACAAAAACTGAATTGCAAAGCCCGGCACGTCATCCATAATGACATCTATGCCGGTACGCTACAGCCACGCTTCACTGATTCAATTCGGCTCTGCGCTTTTCAAGGACGCTGGTCTCTCCACGCCACGGGCCGAAACAATGGCGTCGGTATTTCTCGAAGCCGACCTGCTCGGCTTTACCACCCACGGTATGAATCGTATCCCTCATAATCTGCGATGGCTGGAAGACGGAAGTTCTCGAATCGATGGTGAGCCGATCGTACTGGCCGAGACCCCTAATCTGTTCAACTGGGATGCCAATTTCCTGCCCGGTCCCTGGGTGGTATCGCAGGCGATTGAACAATGCCTGGAACAGGTTAAAACCGCTGGCGTTGTTACCGCAACCATCCGTCGTAGCCAGCATATCGCCTGCCTGGGTGCCTACTGCCCGAAAATTGCCGAAGCCGGTTATGTTGCACTCATCACTTGCTCAACCCCGAGTGAGCATTCCGTTTGCGCACACGGCGGTATCGAACCAGTTTTTTCGGCTAATCCACTCGCGTTTGTCGCACCGGCACCCGACTATCCGATTTTATTCGATGTCAGCATGTGTATTACCGCTGGCGGCTATGTAACCCGCGCCCAACGTGAGGGGAACAGGCTACCGGGTAAATACTTGAAAGACCGTAATGGCAATGCAACCGATAACCCGGCCGCCTTCTTCGATGACCCGCCCGGCAGTATTTTGCCCATCGGTGGTGAATCGCACGGTTATAAAGGTTATGCCTTGACCATGATGACGGAAATTTTAAGTATGGCGCTCGGTGGCTATGGCCGTGCCGATGGCAACCTCGAAGCCAATGGTGAGGCCAATTCGGTTTATATACAAATAATCAACCCGGCTGCGTTTGGTCCAAAACAGGACTTTATGCGACAGGCACAGGCAATTAAGGCTATGTGTGAAAACAGCAGCCATAAAGTAAGCGACGAGGCTGTGCGCGTACCAGGGCAACGCGCCTGGCGACGCAGGCAGGATCAAATGGAGAACGGCGTCGAGTTGTATCCAACGATTATGGAGGATTTGAAACCATGGGCCGAGAAGTTTGCTGTTGAGATGCCGGATCCGTCTTTATGAAAAGACGGATAGAGGCATACGCACAATATATGCGGTGCCAAACCCAATAATTAAAGCAGGGACGATTATGCCAAGTAATGCTCATGCAATACCATCTGAAATATTTTATCAGTTCGCAAAGAAAAACCAGTCTATCGATGAACTGATCAGAACCCTTTACATCAATCCCTCCGCAGATGCGGTCGCGCATTTCAAAGCAATAAACAGCCATATAAATAATGGCCAGGTGTTAGCAGGTCAAATGGTGGTGATAACCCCACCAAACAGTCTACAATGCACCAGCTTTGAATCAGACCTGTCACAGGCTGCCCGCCTGGTTGATCAAAAACTGGCTGAGCTTTCTCTGCAGGAAAAGCAGATCATGGCAGAGCATTATCAGATGTTTGACAAGATCGCCGGTTACGGTGTTGCTGGTTATGGCGCTACGCTGACTTATTTTCGTCATCATGTGAGAAATGTTGAAGGCACCCTAAAACAGATATCTGACCTTTATGTCAAAACCTATAACAGTAGGGGCGACTTGTATTCAAAACAGTTTTTTCAACAGCGGAAGCAATTGTTTGCCCGCCTGGATAACATTCTGAGATCGTTCGTAGGTCACTCAAAAATGGGGTTCAGCACTGATTTTTCCAAAACCAAATCCAACCTGGGCTTAAGCACCAAAAGTATTCTACATCAATGGAAGGCCCAGGCAGGACCGGTGGTGGGAGTACCCGGATTCGAAAAGAATTTTATTAAAACCGTAAAGTTGTCCAGGGTTCTCAAAGGCGCAGGGTATGTCGGCATAGCCCTGGATGTCGGTCAAAGTGGCTTCAAGATTCACCAGGCCTGTACCGTGGGTACCGATAAACAGTGTGTTAAAACCGGTTTTAAAGAGGGTGGAAGGCTGACCGGTAGTATTGTCGGCGGCACCGGCGGCGGATATGCTGCCGCTTATGGTACCTGTAACTTGCTGTTTGGTTTGGAATCAGCGGGAACCAGTTTGCTTTGGTGTGGTATCGTTGCCGGTGTTGCTGGAGGGTATTTAGGGGGTAAATATGGAGGCAAATACCTTGAGGGGAAAGGGGAAGTGCTTTATGAATCCACATTGGTACGATAAATAAATGCCTTTTGGTGAAATCATATCTTTGATCCTGGCCTTAATATTTTTAATTAGTGGTTTTATATTCATTGGTTTACTGTTCTACATAGGAAAAACCCGAATAAAGGAAATAGATAAGGCCGTACTCGGATACGAATTTCCCAACGACAGTATCTTTGCGCTCATTATCCGGGTTCCCAACTATGCCGGTGGCTTTATGTGGAAATGGAGTGCACGTCGCACTGGACTCGAAGGCAAAATAGAACATTTCGACCGCCGTTTTCGCTGGCCCTTTATCGCTACTATGGTGTTGGTAATAGTAAGTTTAGGCGCCATGATTGTTGGCATGATCCTGGATCATTTTTTAGCTTAAGATAAACATATTTATTTTACCGCAGCAACCATCTCATCCCAGCAAAGATGCAATGCATCCAGACAGCTGCTCGCCAGTTTCATGCACCGCTCTGGACTCCATCCCTGTTCGAGATCAGGCGTATCGGTGGCGTCCTTGAATGGCATTTCGAGGGTCATCACCGGTGCATTAAATCGCTCGGCCAGTGAATTGGAACAATAGCTCATATTAGCCTGACCATTGCTATTGGCCGGATAGCCATGATTGAACTGGAAATCAGGATTCAGCCTTGCCAGGGTTTGTTTGTATAAATCAAGCTTTTTCTGGCGTTGATCATTCCAGCTCGGAATCCCTTCGGTACCCGCGATAAAATTATAAGGCAGTGTTTCGTCGCCATGTACATCAAGACCAAAATCGAGGCCGGTTGTATTCATTTTCTCAAGTACAGCATGCACTTCCGGACTACGCTCCAATGTAGGTGCATGCCATTCTCGATTGAGATTCGCGCCTACCGCATTAGTACGCAAATGTCCGCGTCGACTGCCGTCGGGGTTCATGTTCGGAACCAGATATATGACAGATTTCTGCAGAACTGCCCTGACCACTGGGTCGCTGTCATCGATCAATCGATTAACCAAGCCCTCCATCCACCATTCCGCCATGGCTTCGCCCGGATGCTGACGCGCGACCATCCAGAGTGTCTTACCCGTTGTTTCAGTCCCTCCAAAACGTAAGCAATCGATAGCCTGTCCGTCGATAGATTCTCCCAGAGTCTCGAGCTGGCAAACACCGCTGCTTTGCGCCATCGCGATTAAATCAGCATGGCGTTCCATCGAATAAGGCGCGAAGTAGGCAAAATAAACCTGATCATGGCTGCTATTGTGGCTGAAGACGAGCCGCTCGCCATCGAATTCCGTTTCGACACGAAACCAGTATTCCCGATCATAGGATGCCACAGCCCTGTAGTCTTTCCAGCCTCCCGTATAAGCAGCGCCCATAGCATTGGTTATGACATAACGGCAATCAATGTTTTTTACATTCGCTGCACGGAAATAAAACCATTGATAAAATTCCGATTCGTTATCTGCACGAATGCGCAGTTGAATATTTTGCGCATCACGACTATCGGTACATTCAATATTTCCGGCATCAAACTGGCTACTGATAATCATCTGTTTCTCTCCGATTGATGGATTGTGAGAGAATACTGGCAGATGTCTCTATTGAAAACACCAAATTTATCGATGCGCTTTTTCTTTGTATTGCTACTTCCATTGCTGCTCAACGCCTGCGCCGATCTCGGTTACTACTGGCATGCCGCCAAAGGTCATCTGTCGATCATGCATAAACGCGTCGCGATCGATGATCTACTGCAAGACCCCGAAACAAACGCCGGTTTGAAACAACGCCTGATACTGATTAAAGATATTCGGCATTTTGCCATTGAGCGACTGGCGCTGCCTAAAAACGGCAGTTATACCGACTATGCTCAGCTCGACCGTCCTTATGCGCTACAGAACCTGTTCGCTGCCCCCGAGTTTTCGACCACGTTGCTAAGCTGGTGTTACCCGATAGCCGGCTGCACCAGTTACCGGGGATTCTACGAACAGCAACGACTCGACGCTTTTGTTAAAGCTCTGAAAATCGACAATTACGACGTCCACATCGCCAGGGTACCGGCTTATTCGACGCTTGGCTGGTTCGACGATCCGATACTCAGCAGTTTTATCGATTGGCCCGATCATCGACTCGCCGGCTTGCTGTTCCACGAATTGACCCACCAACGAATTTACATTGACGACGATTCAGGTTTTAACGAATCGCTCGCAACGGCGGTGCAACAGGTCGGTATCCGGCTCTGGTTAGGCAGCCGTGGACAGCAGGCACAACTCGAAAAATACAATCGTAGCCTGTTATACCGGCGAGATGTGGTTCTGTTGATTGAATCGGTTCGGAACCAACTCGGTGAAATCTACCGTAGCAAGCAAAGCGACGAATGGAAACGCGCCGAAAAACAGAAAGCCTTTCAAACACTGCGCGAACAATACGAAGACGTATCGCGTTTACACAATTATCGGGACGGTTTCGCCAAATGGCTGGCCGCCGATCTGAACAATGCAAAACTGGCGTCGGTTTCGACCTACAATGCGCTCACTCCGGCATTTGTCGCCATAATCAACGCTTTTGACCATAATTTCGAACGGTTTTTTAGCTATGTCGAGACTATCGGCGATTTGGACAAGGAAAAACGCGGCCTGTGCTTGAGAGGCTGGCAAGCGGGTAATGCACTGGATGACCCTGCCTGCTCATAAACATCGCTCATTGATGTTCCACTGTAAATGCCCGATCATTTTGTAAAGCAGGAATGCGGCTTCGAGCCAATTCAACCTGATCGAGTTCAATGTCAGCGTAAATTATACCCGGCTCGGCGCCACCATCGGCCAGCACTTCGCCCCAGGGATCGACAATTAACGAATGGCCAAATGAATAGCGCTTGTCCGCATGATGACCACACTGGTTCGGCGCGATCACATAACATCCGGTTTCGATCGCACGGGCGCGTACCAGAATATGCCAGTGCGCCTTTCCGGTGGTTTGCGTGAAGGCGGCAGGGATGGTGATAACCTGCGCACCATTTTGTGCCAGTACTCGATAAAGCCCGGCAAAACGCAGATCGTAACAGACAGTCAGACCAAGCCTGCCCCAGGAGATATCGGTAATAACCGCTTTATTACCGGGCGATATGGCTTCCGATTCACGATACCACTCGCCATTTGCGAGTTCGATATCAAACATGTGTAACTTATCGTATCGCGCAATGATCTCACCATACTGATTGAGTACGAAACTGCGGTTAACAATACGGTTATCATCCAGCCGGATTAGCTGCGAACCGACCAGAATTGTTACACAGTGCGTCCTGGCTTTATCTCGAAAAGCATTTAATCCGGTGTCGTCTGACTCGCTGCAGGTTAAAGCCGGAATTTGTTCATTCACCGGCTCGATCAGGCCTACGGTTTCCGGTAGCGCAATAAATTCCGCACCCTCTGCGGCCGCCTCATCGATACGGTCACAAACCCAGGCGACATTTGCCTCGATGTTTCGTCCGGCAGTGTTTTGTACGCAGGCGGTTTTAAATGTCGTCATAATCGATAAGATTGCCACAGCACTATACGCTTCGCAATGACCTTAAGCTTTGTTTCTCAAACCATCGATTCCCTGATAGAATCAACCGACTATGACTTCTATAACAACAAAAACCGCCGAAAATCAGCTCACTGACCGTTTCGGTCGCACGGTAAACTATATCCGCCTGTCGGTGACTGATCGTTGTGATTTACGTTGCGTCTATTGCATGCCGGAAAAGATGAAGTTCGTACCCCGTACGCAGTTGCTCACGCTGGAAGAGATGGAAGATATCGCACGTTCTTTCATCAGTCTCGGGGTCGATAAGATTCGTATTACCGGCGGTGAACCGCTGGTTCGCAGGAATATTCTGCGGCTATTCAATAATCTGGGAGAAATCGAGGCCTTACGCGACCTTACCCTGACCACCAATGGCACGCAATTAAAGAAATACGCGAAAGCATTGAAAGATGCCGGTGTTACCCGTATCAATATCAGCCTCGACACCTTGAAGGCAGACCGTTTTCACGATATGACTCGCGTCGGTGATTTAAAACAAACGCTCGATGGGCTGGATACTGCGATAGCCTGCGGTTTCGCACAAATCAAGATCAATAGCGTCGTGATGAAAAACTATAACCACGACGAAGTACATGACCTGGTTAAATTTTGCATAGACCGGGCCATCGATATCAGTTTTATCGAGGAAATGCCGCTGGGTGGCAACACCCACCATGATCGCGCCGTGACCTACTGTTCCAGCGATGATATTTTGAGGGATCTGGAAAAATTTTACGAAATCATGCCGTCCACTATGAAAACCGCCGGGCCGACACGTTATTACAAACTCGGTGCGCATGCCAATACCCGAATCGGCTTTATTTCGCCGCATAGCCATAATTTTTGCGACAGCTGTAACCGGGTGCGTTTGACAGCCGAAGGCCGTTTACTGCTTTGCCTCGGACAGGAACACTCGGTCGATCTGCGCCGTGTCGTACGCGCCAATCCGGGAGATCGCGAATCACTTAACCAGGCGATCATCGATTCGATGCAAATTAAGCCTAAGGGTCACAATTTCGATCTCAATTCACAGGAAGTTCTGCTACGACATATGAATATGACAGGCGGCTAAAATGCCTTCAGATGCGGCCATAAAACCAGCGCGTCGTTTGCCCGAACTCACCAATGCCGGACTTGAGGCCACCGCCAACGTGACCTCTTACAACGAATACAATACTGCCGTCAACGGCTCCGTGGCCGTCGAACGGTCCTTAACCATTTATCTCGACAAACGCGAAGTCGTCACCCTGATGACGCTCGGCAATCACCCTGAATTGCTCATTCTCGGCTGGTTGCGCAACCAGCGCCTGGTGAAAGATATCGAGGCTATCCAAGCTATTCAGGTTGACTGGGATACCGAATCGGTCGCCATTACCACCCATGCGGGTGTCGAAAATCTCGACGAAAAACTCGAACACAAAACCGTCACCACTGGCTGCGGTCAGGGTACCGTGTTCGGTGACCTCATGGACGAAATCGACAGAGTTAAACTGCAGCAGCCCCGACTCAGGCAGTCAGAAATTTACGGCCTGCTGAAAGCGCTTAACGAATTCAACGAAGTTTATAAAAACGCCGGAGCTGTGCACGGCTGCGCTTTGTGCAGTGGTAAACACATCGAACAGTTCATCGAAGATGTCGGCAGACACAATGCTGTCGATGCGATCGCTGGCCATATGTGGCTAAAGGATTTACAGGGTATCGATAAAATATTTTATACCACCGGTCGATTGACCTCGGAGATGGTGATTAAAGTCGCGCTGATGGAAATACCGGTTTTGTTATCCCGCTCGGGGATAACGCGGATGGGACTGGAGATTGCCGAAAAGGTCGGGGTTACTCTAATTGCGCGCGCCAAAGGCAAGCATTTTCTGGTTTACCACGGGCGGGAGTTTATCGAGTTTGATGCAGTTCCGGAGGTTCACAATGCTGGACCCGGTAGAGATTCTCGGGGTAAACCGGATTAGCATATTTTCAGATAACATCATCCTGGAACCCTATAGCTGGCCTCTAATCTTACAACCAGGTGTTGGATTTAATCGACCGCTTCTCTGGTAACGTCCATTCGGGACACTTGATATATTCCCGCTAATCAGTCGCTGCTCGGCAATGAATCAGTGCGTATTGCGGCTATCCATTATTCCTGATTGGAGCCTTACCCTATAACAAACCTAAAACCGAAAAAATTCAAAGGGGTCTTCCCTAATATTGTGCCAATAGTTCAAAACGTACCATAAAATGTGCAGCTTCGGGAAATGCCCAGGAAGGATATTTTTAACCCGTCCTGGCGTTGCCTTCGGGCTTTTTTTGCCCTTGCTAGTATTGCTATCAACCGTACGACAATAGCATGCTGTTTGGCCGGAGCTATTAAGCTTTTCTATTATTTTTCGGTTTTAAGATAAAGTCCCGGCCTCCAGAAATTCTGCTAATATAATAAAGTTAACCTAATTCTAATCGGAACTCTGTTAGATATGGAACCTTGTTTCTACCGGGGGCCTTCTAAAAAATTATCATATGTTTGAGTTGATTACACCAGCCTCTTATTGGGTTCTCATGGCGCTTTGGCTTGTCATTCTGTGGTTATACCTCAAT
>CAZYYM010000008.1:29640-49243 GCA_964651385.1 uncultured Gammaproteobacteria bacterium
CTCTTATTGGGTTCTCATGGCGCTTTGGCTTGTCATTCTGTGGTTATACCTCAATAATTTGAGGCAATACAGGGTCGTAGGAAAAACCGTAGCGATTCTCCTTATTATCCTCGCTATCGATGCCTTTCGGACGTTGTTTGAGAGCGCTTATTTTGGACTCTATTTCAACTCGCTATTCGGGTTTCTTCCTAAATCGATACACAATCTGTTGTCGCAACCACAGTTTCTTATCATACCGAAGGTGATAAATGTTATTGCCGGTGTGTTGGTTTTATCCCTTCTGGTCCGACATTGGCTGCCTCGAGAAGTCAAAAAGCAAAAAGATAACGAAGATAGACTGAAGCTTTCTGCCAGCGTATTTACGCACGCACGTGAGGGCATTATTTTTACCGACTCCGCTGGAATCATCATTGATGTCAATGATATGTTCAGTGTCATCACCGGATATGACCGCAGCGAAGTTATCGGGCAGAATCCCAGAATTTTGCAGTCTGGGCATCACGATGAGAACTTTTTTTCAGGGGTATGGGCGTCGGTATATAAGCAGGGCTACTGGGCGGGTGAAATCTGGAATCGCCGAAAAAATGGTGAAATCTTTGCCGAGAATCTCACCATTAGTGCAGTGCATGATGATCGGGGGCAATTGCAGCATTACGTGGGCATGTTTACCGATATCACGCGAATTAAAAAGCACCAGAATCAACTTGAATATGCCGCCAATTACGATTCGTTGACCAATCTGCCGAATCGACTATTGTTTTCTGATCGATTAAATCAGGCTATTTCGCACAGTGACCGTAGAAAGGATTCGATTGCAGTCGCTTTCCTCGACCTGGATGACTTCAAAGTAGTTAATGATACGCATGGGCATTCTGTCGGTGATCAGTTTCTGATACAGGTCACTCAAGAGATGAAATCTGTACTCAGGACAAGCGATACTCTGGCGCGCCTGGGTGGCGATGAATTTGTCATCATCCTGGCGGATATCAACGAGTTTTCCGATTGCAAGCCATTATTAGATCGCTTGATTTCAGCGGTATCTAAACCCGTCTTAATACAGGAATGCGCGCTGAGTATATCTGTCAGCATGGGCGTAACCCTGTACCCACATGACAAGGTTGATGCAGAGCAATTGCTGCGGCATGCGGATCAGGCAATGTACATTGCCAAGCAAAATGGCAAGGGCAAATATCACTTCTTTGATGTCAGTGCCAACGAGTTGATACAAAGCCAGCAGGGACACCTGAACAGGATAAAACAGGCAATCCAGCAAAATCAGTTCGAGCTACATTATCAACCGAAAGTTAACCTGCGCAGCAATGAGATAATCGGCGTCGAAGCATTAATTCGATGGCAGCACCCTGAAAAAGGATTGCTTTATCCAGGAACCTTTCTAGAGACTATTCAAAACGACCCGCTGAGTGTCGAAATCGGAGACTGGGTAATCCTGGAGGCCATCAGGCAAGCGAGCGAATGGCAATCAGCAGGACTGAACTTGCCGATCAGCGTCAATGTAGGGGTGTTACAACTACAATCCAAGGAATTCGTTGCCAAGTTAGTCGACTCATTGGGGGCCTACCCAAAAGTTAATTCTTCTTGCCTGGAGCTGGAAATATTGGAGAGCAGCGCTGTGGAAGATATCGATCAAGTTTCAACAGCAATGCAAGATTGCTCAGATATTGGAATCCATTGCGCCCTGGATGATTTCGGTACCGGCTATTCGTCATTAACTTACCTCAAGTTGCTCCCGGTGCAGACCATAAAAATTGATCGTAGTTTTGTCAGAGATATGCTGGATGACCCCGATGATCGTGCTATCGTGTCGGCAGTAATTGGATTGGCATCATCATTTAGTCAAAAGGTTATCGCTGAAGGTGTCGAAACAGAGGAGCAAGCCGTTGAGCTAGTTAGCATGGGCTGCGATGTTATTCAGGGTTATTGGATCTGTCATCCATTGGCGGCAGAACAAATTACTTCCTGGATTAAAGAATGGAATGAGCGTGAATCATCTAATCCACTCACTCGTAAACCTCTGCCCAGAACCAGATCGAATATAGGAAATATAAGAGGTCATCTGTAAACCTCGATTTTTCGGTATTTATCCTAGTGGTCGAACAATTTTTCGCCAGATCTAAGCCACTCGTTGTGAAATTTAGTAGAAATTCGTTAATTGTTAAAGGGTTAATTGGGAACTCCACTTTGGCACATCCGGATGCCCTTAAAAAAGGGGGAGTTCATCTCATGCGTTAATGAAAATGCGGAATTCTGATTGCAGGTGGGTTTGCATTTGCTCCGCGCTGGCTTTTACACCCATGGATAATTGAGTGAGTAGAGACCTCTAATCTATGATTACAGCAGGCCATATCAACCTAAAAAGAACCGGCCTAAATTTTCACAGTCACCATTTCAATCAATGCCCCAAGCCTACTCCACGGTAACCGATTTCGCCAAATTGCGTGGTTGATCCACATCTGTACCCCGTTGCACAGCTACATAGTAACTCAGCAACTGCAAGGGTACTGTCGAGAGTATCGGTGTCGTCCAACGCGTAGCACTATCCAGTTCAATTACCACATCGTCACCTGTATCGTCCGATTTGGAGCCTTGATGCGCAAATACATATAATTTCCCGCCACGTGCTTTCACTTCCTGCATATTGGAATGCAGTTTTTCCAGCAATTCATCATTCGGGGTAACAATGACAACCGGCATATCGGAATCAACCAGAGCCAACGGGCCATGTTTCAATTCGCCGGCCGGGTAGGCTTCTGCATGAATATAGGATATTTCTTTAAGCTTGAGCGCACCTTCCATCGCGATGGGATAATGCACCCCCCGGCCCAAAAACAACGCATGCTGCTTATCTATGAAGTCTTCGGCGATGAATTCAATTTGTTTATCCAGCGACAAAAGCTGATCGACCTGGCCGGGTAATTCCGACAATTCCCGCACGATGCTGGTAAGTATCGAAGGATCCACTCCGCGAACCTGGCCAATGGATACCGTTAGCATCAGCATGGCAACCAGTTGTGTCGAAAAGGCCTTGGTCGAAGCGACACCTATCTCGGGGCCGGCTCGTGTCATCAATACCAAACCGGATTCACGTACTAGCGATGACTCGGGTACATTGCAAATACTGAGAGATCCACAGTAGTCGTCAGACGATAAATTCCGCAATGCCGCCAGAGTATCGGCAGTTTCACCGGATTGCGACAGCGTGACAAACAAAGTGCCCTTTGCCACAACTGACTGTCGATAGCGAAATTCACTGGCGACTTCAATCTGACAGGGAATTCCGAGTATTTCTTCTATCCAGTATTTGGCAACAAACCCAGCATGATAACTGGTGCCGCAGGCAATAATCTGAATTTGCTTTACCCGTTTAAATATTTTTTCGGCATCGGGCCCGAAGACCGAGTCGAGTACGTAGTCATCGACGATACGACCTTCCAGACAATCCGCAATAGCAGAGGCTTGTTCGTGTATTTCCTTGAGCATGAAATGCCGGTAGTGGCCTTTGTGAATCGAATCAGCAGACAGTTCAGTTTGATGGACTTCTGATTGCTTGGCGTTTCCACTATTGTCATACACCTGATAGGTATTTTGGCTAACGACCGCGAAATCACCTTCATCGAGATAAACAAACCGATTAGTAACCGGCAAAAGCGCCGAAACATCCGAAGCAACAAAGTTTTCATTAATGCCGATACCGAGAACCAACGGGCTGCCTTTTCGGCAGGCTACTAATGTGTCGGGGTCGTCGGTGGCAATAATTCCGAGGCCGAATGCGCCTCGCAGACGACCCACCGCTTGAAATACTGCCCTGTATAAATCCCCTTTAAAATAGCTATAGACCAGGTGCGCAATCACTTCTGTATCCGTTTCCGATTCAAATTCAAAACCCCGCGCCAGAAGCTCCTCACGAATTTCCTTATAATTTTCTATAATACCATTATGCACAACCGCGATACGCTCACGCGAAAAATGCGGGTGTGCGTTGGTTTCAGAGGGAATCCCGTGGGTTGCCCAGCGCGTGTGGGCGATACCAGTGCTGCCGGCCTGATTATTATTCACCTTATTGGCCAGTTCCTGCACTTTACCCAGAGCCCGGAATCGTTCCATACCCTGCTGGTTAATAACCGCTATTCCCGCTGAGTCATATCCACGATACTCCAGACGCCGTAATCCTTCGATCAATATTGAACTAACATCTCGTTGCGCCACCGCGCCTACAATTCCACACATAGGTTCAGTCCTGTTGTTTTTTAACGGGTTTCGACCAGCCTTTTATGCTGATCTGTTTCGAGCGCGTCAGTGTTAACTGATCGGCCGGAGTATCGCGAGTGATGGTCGAACCGGCGCCAATAGTGGCGCCACGTGCCAGTCGTACCGGCGCAACCAGTTGGGTATCGGAACCGACAAAGACATCATCTTCTATTGTGGTTTTAAACTTGTTCGCACCATCGTAATTGCAGGTAATAGTCCCTGCGCCGATATTAACCCCGCTGCCCATCTCGGTATCGCCGATATAACTCAAATGACTGACTTTACTGCCGAATCCTATCTGAGATTTTTTGGTTTCGACAAAGTTTCCAATTTTTACGCTATCGGCACATTCGGTGCCAGGTCGGATACGCGCAAATGGGCCGATAGAAACCTGTTTGCCAATTCTGGCCGAGTCAATACAAGTCATTGGTAATATGGTGCTGTTATCATCGATCGAACTGTTTGCAATCACGCAATTGGCCGCTATATGTACGTTGTTCCCCAACCTGACATCACCGATAAACAGGCAGTTAATATCAATTTCAACATCAGTGCCGACTTGTAAATTTCCGCGTATATCGATGCGCTCTGGATCATAAAGTTTAACGCCTGATTGCATCAATCTGTTAGCTTGTAACTGTCGATAATACTGTTCAACTTCGGCAAGTTGAGTCTGGCTATTAACACCCAAAACCTCGTGGGCATTATCGCCGATTGTAGCAGCGACTTTCAAACCCGCAGCCACCGCGTGTTTAATCACATCGGTCAGATAATATTCCGACTGGGCATTTTGATTGTCGAGCTTGCCGATTAAATGTTTAACCTGACTACCCTCAATGCGCATGATACCCGAATTAGACTCCTTTATTTTTCTCTGTACTTCAGTCGCATCCTTCTCTTCGACGATTGCTGTTACGTTATTATCAGACTGTCGCACAATGCGTCCATAGCCGGTTGAATTTTCCGGCTCGAAACTCAAAATATTGACTGAATTGCCCTGAGCGTCCCGCAGTAAAGCGGCTAAGGTTTCGGCGCCTATCATCGGCACATCGCCGTATAAAACCAGCACATCATTACCCTTATTTAAAACATCCAGGCATTGCGCGACCGCATGACCGGTGCCCAGTTGAGGATATTGTTCAACCAGTTCGATTGACTGCCCTGCGAGCTGGCTACGAACCTGCTCTGAATGATGTCCAATAACTACAATAACCTGTTCCGGTTCGAGTTTCCGGCTATTATCAATAACATGTTGCAACAGGGTTTTACCTGCAAGGAGGTGCAACACTTTCGGACGACTGGATTTCATTCGGGTGCCTTGACCGGCAGCGAGAATAACGATACTTAGCGGCATTGAAAATTAAGTTCCTTAAACTTGACCAACAACTAGTGTAGTGCAGACGCAAAAAAAAGGAGGCCAAAGCCCCCCTTTTTTTGATTTTCAGCTAAAAATGGTGCCAACCAATTATTTTTTACGCCATTTTTGAATCGCGGCAATTTGCGCCGCAGCGGCTGCCAGTTCAGCCTTCGCTTTGGCAACATCGAGATCTGATTGCTGATCGGCCAGTGCTGCTTCGGCGCGTTTCTTGGCTTCCAGAGCCGCAGCTTCATTCAAATCATTTGCGCGAATTGCAGTATCCGATAACACTGTAACCAGATGCGGCTGGACTTCCAGAATGCCACCTGAAATAAAGAAAAACACTTCTTTACCATCGCCCATATCGAGGCGTACTTCACCGGGTTTTAGTGGCGAAATCAAAGGCGTGTGGCGCGGCGCGATACCGACTTCGCCCATCACAGCGGGTGCGAACACCATTTCCGCGGCGCCGGTGAATATCTGCTCCTCAGCACTAACGATGTCAACCTGTATGGTATTAGCCATGCGACTATTCCTTAAAGTTCTTTAGCTCTTTCGGCGACTTCGTCGATGCTACCGACCATATAAAACGCCTGCTCAGGATATTGATCCATATCACCATCCAAGATCGCCTTAAAACCTGCGATAGTATCTTTCAGGGAGACGAACTTACCGGGTGCGCCGGTGAATACTTCCGCAACAAAGAAAGGCTGTGATAAGTAACGCTGCATTTTACGTGCGCGGGTTACTACCAGCTTGTCTTCTTCGGAGAGTTCATCCATTCCCAGGATGGCGATGATATCTTTCAATTCTTTATAACGTTGCAGGGTTCCTTGAACCTCACGCGCGGTATCGTAGTGTTCTGCACCAACGACATTTGGATCAAGAATACGCGAAGTTGAATCGAGCGGATCAACTGCCGGATAGATGCCCAGTTCCGCGATTTGACGTGAGAGTACCAGCGTCGCGTCGAGGTGAGCAAAGGTAGTTGCCGGCGAAGGATCGGTCAAATCGTCCGCAGGTACATAAACAGCCTGGAATGATGTAATGGAACCTGTCTTGGTCGAAGTAATACGTTCCTGAAGCGCACCCATTTCTTCGGCCAAGGTGGGCTGATAGCCTACCGCAGAAGGCATACGACCCAACAGCGCCGATACCTCGGTTCCCGCCAGCGTGTAGCGGTAAATATTATCGACGAACATGAGTACATCACGGCCTTCGTCACGGAAATGCTCCGCCATAGTCAAACCCGACAACGCAACACGAAGACGGTTTCCAGGAGGCTCGTTCATTTGACCATAAACCAAAGCAACCTTATCAAGTACGCCACCTTCGGTCATTTCGTGGTAGAAATCATTACCTTCACGAGTACGCTCACCAACACCGGCGAATACGGAGAAACCCGAGTGTTCAACGGCAATATTACGAATAAGCTCCATCAAAGTTACGGTCTTACCAACACCTGCACCACCAAATAGTCCAATTTTACCACCCTTAACGATCGGCATAACCAGATCGATAACTTTGATGCCGGTTTCAAGGATTTCGGTCGCAGTAGACTGCTCGTCATAAGTAGGCGGCGTACGGTGAATCGGCATTCGCTTTTCTTCGCCGATCTCGCCTTTTTCATCGATCGGGGTACCGAGTACGTCCATGATACGACCCAGGGTTTGCTGACCTACAGGCACGGTGATAGGTGCACCGGTATTCGAGACTACGAGGCCTCGACGCAAACCTTCAGAAGCGCCCATCGCGATAGTACGCACAACGCCGTCACCTAATTGCTGTTGAACTTCGAGAGTCAAGTTGTCCGCATCGGCGATGTTCAGCGCATCGTAAACCTTGGGAACAGCGTCTCGAGGAAACTCTACGTCGACGACAGCGCCGATTACTTCCACGATGTTACCTGTACTCATGTGTCTATCCTCTTAAAAATCTAAATAAGTATTAAACAGCGGCCGCGCCGCCTACGATCTCAGAAATTTCCTGAGTGATCCCGGCCTGACGTTCACGGTTATAAATAAGTTGTAATTCGTCGATCATATCACCCGCATTATCAGTGGCGCTCTTCATCGCAATCATGCGTGCAGCCATTTCGCAGGCGACGTTTTCTACCACTGCCTGATAAACCAGCGATTCGATATAACGGTCGAGCACATTGTCGAGCACTTCTTTAGAGCCCGGTTCGTAGATGTAATCCCAGTGATGCTTTAGTTCTTGTTCTTCAGAAGGGATAACAGGCACCAATTGCTTGACGGTTGGCTGTTGCGTCATCGTATTGATAAATTCATTACCGATCAGATAAATCGCGTCGATGCTACCGGCCGAAAAATTGGTCAGCATAGCCTGAACCGGACCGATAATAGCAGCCATTTCCGGGCTATCACCAATATGACTCGCCTCGGCCGTCACTTTGGCACCGATACGTTTAAAGAAATTCAGCGCCTTGACGCCGAAAGTAACTACTTCGATTTCGACACCCTGCTGATCAAACTCGCCAATTTTATTCAGCGCTTTCTTGAACAAATTGGTATTCAAACCACCACAGAGTCCGCGGTCAGTAGAGACTGCAATAATGCCGACACGTTTGATCGGCCTCTCGATCAGGAAAGGGTGCATATATTCAGCATGCGAGCTCGCGACATGACCGACCACTGTGGCAATTCTCTGTGCATAGGGCCGGGTTGCTAGCATTTGATCTTGTGCGCGACGCATCTTGCTCGCCGCAACCATTTCCATCGCTGCGGTGATCTTTTGAGTATTTTTAACACTCGCGATCTTGGTCTTTATTTCTTTGCCGCCAGCCATGATAAGTTCTCTTAGTAGACGCCGTTGGTTTTGAAATCTTCGATAGCTGCTGCAATCTGGCCAGCAATGTCGTCGTTAAAATCGCCAGTAGCGTTGATCGAATCGAGCAGATCACCGAAATTCGACCTAATGTGCGCGAGCATCGCTTCTTCGAAAGCAACTATCTTGTTAACATCGACATCATCAAGATAACCTTCGTTCGCAGCGTAGAGCGATACACCCATTTCAGCCACATTCAGCGGCGCATATTGCTTTTGCTTCATTAACTCAGTCACTCGTTGACCACGTTCAAGTTGCTTACGTGTGGCCTCGTCGAGATCGGATGCGAACTGAGAAAAGGCTGCCAGTTCACGATATTGAGCCAGTGCCAGACGAATACCGCCACCGAGTTTCTTGATGATCTTGGTCTGTGCCGCACCGCCAACTCGCGATACCGACAGACCTGCGTTTATCGCAGGACGTATACCGGCGTTGAACAGGTCGGATTCAAGAAATATCTGGCCGTCGGTGATCGAGATAACATTGGTCGGTACAAAAGCCGATACATCACCGCCCTGGGTTTCGATAATTGGTAATGCGGTCAATGATCCGGTTTTACCCTTGACGCCTGAATATTTCTCAACACAGACATCGGAGATACGCGCCGCACGTTCCAACAACCGCGAGTGCAGGTAAAATACGTCGCCAGGATAAGCTTCTCGTCCCGGTGGACGGCGCAATAACAATGATACCTGACGGTAGGCCCAGGCCTGCTTGGTTAAATCATCATAAACGATAAGCGCATCTTCGCCTCGGTCTCGAAAGTACTCACCCATGGTACAACCCGAGTAAGGCGCGATGTATTGCAATGCGGCGGAATCCGATGCGTTGGCAGCAACCACAATAGTGTGCTCCATGGCCCCGTGTTCTTCGAGCTTGCGTACAACGTTAGCAATGGTCGAGGCTTTCTGGCCGATACCGACATAAACACAGGTAATGCCAGTGCCCTTCTGGTTGATAATGGCGTCGATTGCAACGGCAGACTTGCCTGTTTGACGGTCACCGATAATCAATTCTCGCTGGCCCCGTCCGACCGGCACCATGGCGTCGATTGCTTTCAAGCCACTTTGCATCGGTTGATCAACCGATTTACGATCGATAACGCCCGGTGCGATACGTTCGATCGGCATAAACTGATCGCTTTTAATATCACCCTTGCCATCGATTGGTTGACCCAGGGAATTAACCACTCGGCCCAGTAACGCTTCGCCAACCGGCACTTCCAGAATACGACCCGTAGTTTTGGCGGTATCACCTTCCGAAATATGGCCGTATGCACCAAGTATTACCGCACCAACCGAATCTCTTTCAAGGTTAAGCGCCATACCGAATGTATCGCCTGGAAACTCGATCATTTCACCAGACATGACATCGGCGAGGCCGTGAATACGTGCTATACCATCCATCAAGCTGACAACAGTACCTTCTGTTCTCGCTTCGGCAGCACCCTCAAAGTTCTTAATGCGATCTTTAATAAGTTCGCTAATTTCTGACGGATTAAGTTGCATCGCGTTTATCCCGTAATCGTAAAATTCTTAATGGTTAAGTTAGGCTATTTGTTCAGGGCAATAGTCAGCTTGTCGAGTCGGCCACGAGCCGAGCCATCGATTACCATATCGCCCGCCTGGATTATCGCTCCGGCAATCAGCGACTCATCTACTTCAGTCGTAATACTCACTTCTTTACCGAGCTTCTTCACCAGACTCTTGGCTATGTCGTCGTGTTGCTCGCCGGTTAACTCTAGTGCCGAGGTGACCCGCACTTCAACCTTACCTTCGGCAGCCCGTTTCAAGGCCTCGAAGTTAATGGCAATAGCCGGTATCGAAGCCAGTCGTCCGTTTTCTGCCAATAAGGAAATCAGGTTCTTGAAATCACCGTTGGCTTCCGGCGCATCTTGAATGCCGGAATAAACCGATAAAAATAATTCCACCTGCTCACTCGATAGCACTGAAGGCGATTGAAACAGTGCCTGCATTTGCGCATCACTCGCGATCAATGCAGCAGACTGTAAACTGTCATTCCAGTCCTTCAATTTGCCTTCTTCAGAGGCCAGTTCAAACACCGCTTTGGCATAAGGTCTGGCTGCAGTTTCAAAATCGGACATAATCGTAAGACCTAAATTTGGGCAACCAGCTCATCGAGTACCGCAGCGTGGGCATCGGCATTGACTTCACGCTGAAGTATCTTCTCAGCGCCACTAAGGGCAATAACAGATACTTCCTTACGAAGTTGTTCACGCGCACTATTGACCTGTTGATCGATATCGGCAGTCGCGGCATTTTTTATCTTGTCTGCTTCTTCTCGCGCAATATCTTTGGCCCCATCAACAATCTCATTGGCACGTTTTTGTGCTTGATTGATGATTTCCTGCGCCTGCTGCTTGGCTTCATCCAGGTTTTCACTGACTTTCGCCTGAGCCTGCTCAAGATCCTTCTGACCTCGTTCGGCAGCAGCCAGTCCTTCGGTGATTTTTGCATTACGCTCTTCGAGCGCCGCCATGAGTGGCGGCCATACATATTTCATGCAAAACCAGACAAATACTATAAATGTAATAGTCTGTCCGATCAGCGTCGCATTGAAATTCATATTGCTGTCCTCGTTCTAGTTAAAAAACAAGCGCTTATGCACCAACGACAGCGAACATAACGTACATGGCGATACCAACGGCGATCATCGGAACCGCGTCAACCAGACCCATAACGATGAAGAATTGTGTACGAAGCATTGGGATCAGTTCAGGTTGACGAGCCGCACCTTCAAGAAAGCGACCGCCCAAAATACCGATACCAACTGCCGCACCGAGTGCGCCCAGGCCCATCATTAAAGCGCCTGCAACATATAGCACAGCTTGATCCATGATTGTCTCCTAAATATTAACGAGTGTTGTTTAAGTTTAAAATTTTCGTGATCTCTTGAGTGATCAACACTTAGTGATCTGCCTGCGATGCCATATCCAGATATACGATGGTCAGCGTCATGAAGATGAACGCCTGCAAGGTAATAATCAGAATATGGAAAATCGCCCAACCCAGTTGTAATAATCCACCAAACAGACCCAATGCCCAACCACCGGTATACATGAGTGCTATGAGGATGAATATCATTTCACCTGCATACATGTTACCGAACAAACGCAGTGCGAGTGAAATAGGTTTTGCTATCAATGTGACGCCTTCTAACACAAGGTTAATCGGCATCATGAATTTTGGGAACGGGTGAAATGCCAGTTCAGCGAAAAATCCGCCAGGACCTTTCATTTTAATACTGTAGTAAAGAACCAATACAAATACTGATATTGCCAGTCCGAAAGTGACGTTCGGGTCAGTACTGGGTACGATTTTTAAGTACGGTATGCCGAGCAACGCTGCCAGACCGGGAATATGGTCGACTGCGAGTAAATCCATGAAATTCATCAGAAAAACCCAGATGAAAATAGTCAACGATAAAGGTGCGATGAGTGGGTTCTTGCCAGAGAAAGAGCCACGCACCGAATCATCGATGAATTCAATAATCATTTCTATAAAATTTTGCAGTCCGGTGGGTGCATCGGTTGAGGCCTTTTTTGCGGCTTTACGGAAAATCCAGAGGAACAAGCAACCCAGGGCGATAGAAAAAAACATCGAATCGAGATTTATTGACCAGAATCCCATTTCCTTGATTTCATGGGCACCATGGGCAATACCCCAACTTCCATCGGGGTGCTGACCATAAACCAGATTGGTCAAATGGTGCTTGATGTATTCGCCTGAATTTGCGTAGCTACCAGCCATATTTGATCAATTACCCTTAATTACAAACGGTACAAACCAACTGGATATCTGCACTAGCGCGTACCCAGTAAATAAAACTATTGGATCCCATGAGTGATTCGAGGTAAACGCCAGCGAAAAAATCATGCCGGTCATCAGCCATTTTCCAATCTCGGATCGATAAGCGTAGCCTAACCACTGCTCCGCATTACTACTCTCAGTCTGTCTAGACATCCTGAAAAAAAAATACGCATTAGGTAGCAGGCCTGCCATGCATCCGACAGTAGCCGAATACACGAAATCCAGGTTCCAGAAGATGTTCACACAGACGTAAAATACGCCTAAGCCGATCTGTATATACAGTGCCTTCCAGATTTGAAATTTCATTGCTTTGTCGGGTGTATCCTGTACCGCCACACACCCACCCCAAAAGCGGATTCAAAGTATAATGTAGTTAGCGGGTAAGAATCAATGACCGAATTGAAAAATTTTAAGCGCCCAAATGTTCCAGAATACCGTCCAGTTCATCGATGTTATGAAATTTAATAATGAGTTGCCCGGAACCGTTTTTAGCGGTTTTAATATTAACAGCAGCACCGAGTTTCTCGCTGATTTCATTTTGCAACCGGCGAATATCCGGATCAATTCCTTCCGTCTTCCCAGTTGATATTTTGGTTCCTGCATTTAAGATCTGTTTAACCAGCGCCTCGGTTTCGCGTACCGATAGCCCGCGGTTTATGACGATATTGGCTACTTCAATTTGGTCATGACGAATCAACGCCAGTAGAGCGCGTCCGTGCCCCATATCGAGCAATCCTTTATTAACCTGCTCCTTGACAGGGTCGGCCAGATCAAGCAGCCGCAGCAGATTGCTTATCGAAGCTCGGGAACGACCAACGGAATCTGCAACCTGTTGGTGAGTAAGGTCAAATTCATCAATCAGGCGCATTAAAGCCTGCGATTCCTCGATCGGATTAAGGTCTTCACGTTGTATATTTTCGATCAGTGCTATGGCTGCGACCGACTTTCCGTCAAGTTCACGAATCACTGCAGGAACCGATTGCAAGCCTGCCAGTTGCGCGGCCCGCCAACGCCTTTCACCTGCAATTAATTCATAATGGGTGCCCTCCCGCCTAACCACCAGTGGCTGTACAATTCCCTGAGCTGTAATGGAGTCGGCCAACTCTTGTAGAGCTTGCTGATCGAAGTGCTGGCGAGGCTGATACTTGCCACGTTGAATCTGATCAACGTCGAGCTCAATCATGCCCCTGGACATTTCGGTTGCGCTAACCTTGGTGACGTCATCAATGTTGCCGATTAATGACCCCAGCCCTCTACCCAGTCGCTTTTTTTTCATAGTCAGTATTTAGTTAACGTAATGGTTTTGTTTGGCATCCCGACGCAAAACCTCGCCCGCAAGCGCGAGATAAGCCATGGAACCTCGTGAGCTTTTATTGTATTGGAGGATGGATTGACCAAAGCTTGGCGCCTCTGCAAGGCTGACGTTGCGAGGAATAACGGTTCGATATACGCGGTCGCCGAAATGTTCGACAAGTTCCGATGAGACGTCATTCGAAAGATTATTACGCGGGTCGTACATGGTTCGCAATAAACCTTCTATCTTTATTTTAGGATTAACGCTGACTCGAATCTGTTCTATGGTATCAAGCAGAGAAGACAAGCCTTCTAAGGCGTAGTATTCACATTGCATCGGAATCACCACTCCATTGGCAGCAACCAGTGCGTTCACTGTTAGCATGTTTAAAGAGGGTGGGCAGTCAATCAAAATGTAATCGTAGTTGTCACGAATGGTATCCAGTGACAGATCGAGCTGTTTTTCCCGACCAATGCGGTTCATCAGTTGCACTTCAGCGGCAGTCAAGTCGGCATTGGCCGGTAAAACATCGTAACCCACTTCGTCTACCCTAATAATGACCTCGCTAACGCTGGCTTCCCCCAGTAAAACATTACAGACACTTAACTCAAGATTATTTTTATCTACCCCACTGCCCATCGTTGCATTACCCTGCGGATCCATGTCAATCAACAGGACGCGACGGCGCGTCGCCGCCAGCGCAGCGGCCAGATTTACGGTAGTCGTGGTTTTGCCCACCCCACCTTTTTGATTGGCTATAGTCATGGTTTTGCTCATACTATCGCTGCCTCACAGTGATCAGTTTCCGAGGTTCGGAAATTCCCGGTACCTGCAAGTCATGTTCCTGTTTATCGTATTGGGTTGTAATAAAGTCCGCCTCTTTTCCCTCGAGGCCGGTTTTCATCGCCATCAACATTGTTTCAGGTCGCATTAAGTGGGCTACTGACTGAGCGAAATCACCAAGCGATGCATAAGCTCGGCTGACGATGATATCGCGGGGCTCGTCGGCATGATAATCCTCAACTCGAGACTTCACAACCGTGACATTGTTTAAAGAACAAACGGCCAGCGCCTGCTGCATGAATCGAGTTTTCTTGCCGTTGCTATCGAGTAAGCGCCATTCGCTCTGGGGTAAAGCGATAGCCAGGGGTATACCCGGCAAACCCGCGCCGCTGCCGACATCGAGGACATGAGCCCGTGGCTGGATCCATGAAGAAATGGATAAACTATCGAGCAAATGATAGGCCAGCATCTTTTGCGGACCCCGGATTGCGGTGAGATTGTAGCTTCTATTCCAATGATCCAACAGCGACAAATAGGCCAGCAAAGCTTCAAGCTGCTCGTCTTCGATTGACATACGCAGTTCATTCAGACCGCAGGCTAACAGTGTTTTTAAATTCAAGCCGACTTTTTGACCGGTGTCGCCTGTCGCTTTAGATGCACCAGCAATAAAGAGATGGCCGCCGGTGTCACACCGGAGATACGGCTCGCTTGCCCAATAGTCGAAGGACGATGGTCCTGCAATTTCTGGCAAACCTCGTTGGACAAACCGCGTACTTCAGCGTAATCCATCGAATCGGGTAATACAGTAGTTTCGTGTGCGCTGACTTTATCGATTTCTTCCTGTTGTCGCGACAAATAACCCGCGTACTTAATGTTGATTTCCGCCTGTTCCTGAACGCGGGTACCAATGCTTCCCTTTTGCTCGAGCAAAGGTACAAGATGCCTAATCTCAATTTCGGGCCGTTTCAACAGGTCACTAAAGCGATATTCGTGAGTGAGCGGATTTTTTAGAATCGGACCCAGCACCAAAGCTGCATGGGTTTGCGGACGAACCCAGTTATCGCGCAACCGCTGATTGAGTAACACCAACTGCTCACGATAGGATTCAAAAGCCTGCCAGCGATTGTCTTCGACCAGCCCCAGCTCGCGACCAATTTCGGTTAGCCGCAAATCGGCATTGTCTTCACGTAGCATCAAACGATATTCGGCTCGCGAAGTAAACATTCGGTAAGGCTCGTTTGTTCCGCGCGTAATCAAGTCATCCACGAGTACACCCATATAAGCTTGCGAGCGTATCAATTCCAGCGCCGGTTTTCCAAGTACCCTGGCCGCTGCATTCGCACCGGCCATCAGCCCCTGGGCAGCGGCCTCTTCATAACCGGTCGTTCCATTGATTTGACCTGCAAAGTACAGACCTTCGATAAAAGACGTTTCAAGCGTCGGACGTAAATCGCGCGGATCGAAAAAATCATACTCGATCGCGTAACCGGGACGTGTGACATGGGCGTTCTCGAAACCGCGCATACTGTTGACCACAAGCTGTTGCACATCAAAAGGTAAACTGGTGGAAATACCATTTGGGTAAACCTCTCCCAGCGTCAAACCTTCAGGTTCGACAAATACCTGATGAGAACTTTTATCGGCGAAACGTACAACTTTGTCTTCAATCGACGGGCAATAACGCGGTCCAACCCCTTCGATTTCGCCGCTAAATAGTGGCGAACGATGCAGGCTATCACGAATAATCTGGTGCGTGCGCTCATTCGTATGGGTGATGTAGCAGCTTATCTGCCGGGGATGCATCGCTACCGAACCCTGAGTAGAAAAAACTGGTAACGGCATATCGCCAGGCTGTTCTTCGAGCTGATTGAAATCGATTGAATGGCGATCGATACGTGGCGGGGTGCCCGTTTTCAGACGATTTATCCGGAATGGCCTTTCTCGTAGTCGCCGCGCCAAAGCAGACGCAGAGGGGTCACCCGCGCGCCCTCCGCTATAATTAGTATCACCAATATGTATCTTTCCATCGAGGAAAGTGCCAACAGTCAGCACCACAGTCGGCGCCATAAAACGCAGCCCCATTTGCGTAATAACACCTTCGATACGATCCTGAGTCTCGATCAAATCGACCACCGGTTGCTGGAATATTGACAGACCAGGTTGATTCTCGAGCTTTTCTCGAATTGCCATTCGATACAACTGCCGGTCGGTCTGGGCCCGTGTCGCTCGAACGGCCGGGCCTTTGCGACGATTGAGAACCCTGAAATGAATACCAGCCTTATCCGCCGCCAGCGCCATTTCACCACCGAGCGCGTCGATTTCCTTAACCAGGTGGCTTTTACCGATGCCACCGATCGCCGGATTACAGCTCATCTGGCCGAGCGAATCGATATTGTGAGTAAGCAATAATGTACCTGCTCCCATACGCGCAGCCGCCAGCGCAGCCTCAGTACCGGCATGGCCTCCGCCGACCACGATTACATCAAAGCGCATTTTAAATTTCATTGGGTTATAATAGCCAAAAAGGGCGCGCATTCTAGCGGTTTTTGAACCATATGAAAACTACTCAGTCGGCTCCAACACAGGCTCCTCGCTACCAAGTACCTCCTTCCGCCTGGCCATATAAGCTTGCATTTCTTCCACTACCGCCGGATCACTCGGTGGCGGTTCAAACTCGGTCAGAATTTTCGGCCATATTTCAGAAGCCCGCTTAGTAGCATCTTTACCCCCGGCCAATTGCCAGTTTTCGCTATTCTGCCAGTCGCTGAGGAACGGCTCGTAAAAGGCATTCTTGTATCGCTCCATGGTGTGCTGGCAACCGAAAAAGTGCCCTCCCGGGCCCACTTCTTTCATAGCTTCCAGGCCGGCTTCGGTTAAATCGATTTTAAGCGGTTGCAACATCGCATGCATATGCTGCAGTATTTCGCAATCGACGACAAGTTTTTCGAAAGAGGCCACCAGACCGCCTTCGAGCCAACCAGCTGCATGATAGATCAGATTGCCATGCCCCATAACCGATCCCCAGAGTGACATTTGCGTCTCATACACCGCCTGTGCATCGACAGCGTTTGATGCATTACAGGCACTGGTTCGGTAAGGCAGCTTGTATTTTCGTGCAAGCTGCCCTCCGGCAATATTGGCGAGAGCGTTCTCAGGCGTACCAAAAGCCGGCGACCCCGAGCGCATATCGACGTTGGAGGTAAAACCACCATATACCACCGGCGTACCCGGATTAGTGAGTTGCAACAAGGCAATGCCTAACAATGCTTCGGCATTTTGCTGAGCCAGTGCACCTGCCATGGTCGACGGCGTCATCGCACCCATCAGCGTAAACGGCGTAACAGCGACCGGTTGGCCGAATAGCGCCATTTGCATCGCTCCGTAAGCCATAGCATCGTCGAGCTTGCGGGGTGAGTTAATATTAATGTTAGTCATAACACTCGGATTGGTTTTCATATCTTCCATGCTCAAACCCTTTGCGATAGCAGACATTTCTATCGCATCGCGAGCACGACCAGCGCCGATACCGGTAGCAAAGAAAGGTTTGTCCGACAGAGTCAGATTGGCAAACGTGGTGTCCAGATGCCTCGAATTGGCAGGCATGTCGGTAGGCGCCGTAGCCTGATTACCGAAAAATGTCAGCACATTGAAGTATTGCCCGAAACTGATCAGTTTTTTGTAATCGTCGTAATTGCCTGCGCGTCGCCCGGCAATGTTGTCGTGGACATTCGGTGTACCTGAAACCATGCCAAAGTTAATCACGTTGCCCCCAACCTGCATGGCCTGATCAGGATTTCGCGAAGTGACGGCAAAGGTTTCTGGCGCTTTCGCGACAGTTTCAAGCAACAGGTTCCTGTCGATACGTACCACACCGGCTTCGTCTACCGAGGCACCTGCCTGACGAAATAACGCCAGGGCCTGATCAGCCATCACCTCGATACCTTCTTCTTCAAGAATGCGTAGTGAAATATCGTGGATGAACTCTAGCTGCTCGTTGTCAAGCGCCTTTACAGGCGCGAAACGATTGCGTAAATTTTTACGATCGAGTTGGCGAATTGCGACCGCCTTCTCAGATACTGGTCGACGATTACGTCGACGTCTGGATCGACCCATAATTACCACTCTGCAGCCTGAACCCATAATTGATAGAGTCGATATTGTCTTTGAATGCACTCATCAATACTTTTATAATTGGGACAGTTTTTATTACCATCGAGACATCGCGCTGAAGTAGAGACAGGCATAGTACCATTGAAGCTGTTGATACTGTGCCGTTAAAACAGGCTCAATCGCTTGTTTTATATTCAAAGTTGCCAATAGCCAATAGAGCAAATGCACCCGGATACAAATCGTGATCGCATGTGACCAAGGGCTAAAAAATCATTGCTACGCCCGCATAGCATTGCCGTCAGCATTAGATTCGTCACCAATATTAACCATTGTCGACAGTTACATTAGTCGCTATTCTTGGGCGTCTGTCAGCTGCTAATTACTGAGAACACATACAATGACTTTGAATATTTCCGACCGGGGCTTGCTGAAAACCCAGGCATATATCAATGGCCAGTGGGTCGACGCCGACAATGGCACTACTCTGGATGTTACCAACCCGGCCAACGGCGAAATCATTGCCGCAGTCGCAAAGTGCAGTACTGCGGAAACCCGTCGGGCTATCGAAGCTGCCGATACCGCTTTACCTGAATGGCGCAGGAAAACCGCGAAGGAACGCGGCGCCTTTCTGCGTAAATGGTTTAACCTGATGATGGAAGCACAGGAAGATCTCGCCGTCATACTCACCACCGAACAGGGTAAACCGCTGGCCGAGGCCCGTGGCGAAATAGCCTATGGCGCCAACTACATTGAATGGTTTTCTGAAGAGGGCAAACGCGTCTATGGCGATACCATTCCACAACCCGCCAACGACAAGCGCATCGTCTGTATCAAACAACCGGTCGGCGTTGTCGCCTGCATCACACCGTGGAATTTTCCCAATGCCATGCTCACGCGTAAGATCGCGCCGGCACTGGCTGCGGGTTGCACCGTGGTTTGCAAACCGGCTAATGCCACGCCTTTATCCGCTTACGCTTTCGTCGAACTCGCGGAACGCGCTGGCATACCCGCTGGTGTTATCAATATTGTCACCGGTGAAACCCAGGCTATCGGCGCTGAGATGACCTCGAACCCGACCGTTAGAAAGTTAACCTTCACCGGCTCCACACCGGTCGG
>CAZYYM010000008.1:49343-61149 GCA_964651385.1 uncultured Gammaproteobacteria bacterium
ACCGAGTTTGGTCTCGCCTGTTATTTTTACTCGCGAGATATCGGTCGTATCTGGCGAGTCGGTGAAGGACTGGAATACGGCATAGTGGGCATCAATGAAGGTATTATTTCTAATGAGATGGCGCCGTTTGGCGGCGTTAAAGAATCCGGACAGGGTCGCGAAGGCTCCAAATACGGTCTCGACGATTACATGGAAATGAAGTACATGTGCATGGGTGGCCTGGATAAATAATGACCCTAGAGGCAGGCCTTGTGCCTGCCTTTTTTACCTGAGCAGCCAGGCAACTACAAGAGTTGCCCCTACAAAAAAACCCCCTCGTACGGGTACTTCGTCAAATTGTCAAAGCCGTCTTCAGTAATTAAAATCTGGTCTTCTAATTTAACTCCATTTTTACCCCCGACTTCGCCAACATAAACCTCGACACACAACACCATTCCGGCTTCGACGACACCATCATAGCCGTATTTCTCATAATCTTCGCGGTAACGTATTGACGGATACTCATCGCAGAGACCCACACCATGCATGACCACACCGTAACGATTTGGAATACAATTGTCGGGCAGGCGATGGGCTTTTTCGGTTATCTCGCGATAACTGATGCCGGGTTTGAGTAACTGCATGTTGGTTATAATATGTTCGTATGCAATTTGATATAAGCGTCTCTGCTCCGCATCCGGTACAACATCGCCGCATATCCAGGTTCGTGATATATCACAACACATGCCATAAGTGCCGATCAAATCGGTATCGAGGGCGAGCAATTCGCCATCACTGATAATGCGCGGACCAGCTTCCTGAAACCAGGGATTAGTGCGCGGACCGGAACTACAGATACGGGTTTCAATCCACTCACCACCGCGTTTGATATTTTCGGCGTGCAATACCGACCAGACGTCGTTTTCACTTTGTCCGGCGTAAAGTGCCTTTTGCATTTCAAACATCGAAGCTTCGCAGGCGGCAGTAGCACAGCGCAACGCTTTGATTTCTTCCGGACCTTTAATGACACGGGCTAGTTCGGTGACGACCTGGCCTTCAAACACTTCGAAGCCAATTTTCTCCAAAGCGCGCAAGCCGGCTATTTCAATTTTATCCACCGCCAGTCGTCGATTGCCACCGGCATGACTACGCATTAATTCATCGATGCTATTGGCAAAGATGGCAGCGTGCTCTTCGGAGCGGTTCGCCGATTCAAAGTAAAAAAAAGATGCCCCGGCACGTACTTCCCTGACCAGCGGCAAATGCTCCGAGAGATGATCACAACTATGGAAATCGAACAGCACCATATAACCACTGGCGGCCACAAAGCAGGCTCGAGCCGGGTTATGGGTAATCCATAACTGCATATTCGTGGCATCGGTGGCATAACGAATATTGAGCGGATCGAATAGGACTATGCCACCATAATCGTTTTTCTGTAACTGTTCACATAGACGCCGCAGGCGAAATTCGCGCATAGCATCGAGCTGTGGAATTTCGAGATCAAGACCTTCCCATTCTTTAAATGCCAGGGCAGTTGGGCCTATTTCGACGCGGTCATTGTCGTCGGGAGAACCGTCGGGTTTTAATCGCGTTGCCGGTTTGCGTGTCGGGTCGATTTTTCGATTTTCGGGATCGACAGAATAAGGTGATGCTGTCATTGCTTTTACTCGCGAAAGACCTGACGAATGGGGCGAGCATAAATCCACATTGGCTTAAAGAGAAGTTTTATTTTGGTGATTGTTGTCAACGTCAATGTATTCAGTCTTAGGCGTATAGATAGGGTTAATCGACAGGTGTCGGCATTTTATTGGCGAATGCCTTCTTAGAACCGGATGGGCGACTTAAGCCACGTAGCTGCCACTCGTGACGGTCAAATTGGTCTTCGGAAATTGTCTCTGAAGTGCCAGCAGGGGTCATTCAAGAGACCAGGAAATTAACCTGACTATTGACCCTGATCCGCAACATTGCAGGCATTCCAGAAGACTCTCTCATAGGCATCAAAGGTGTCTAGAACAGAGGTTCATCGTGCTCTGCAAATAAATTTCGCGATTGTCAGTTAAGTTCAATTCACTCTCACAACTATCTTGCCGAAATTCTTCCCAAGAAGAACATCATTGAGCGCAGCCGGTGCATTTTCCAGGCCTTCGACCACCTGCTCCTTGTATTGCATCTTGCCTTCATCCAGCCATCGCGACATATCATGCACAAAGTCCCTGTATGTGCTCTTCGGAAAACTGTCGAAGATAATGAAGCCTTGCACTTTTACTTTCATACGCAGGATAGTACCCATGATGGCAGGACCATAATCCACACCTTCGGGCAGGCCCGTCAAATTGTACCAGGAGGCAACGCCGCAGACAGGCATACGGGCGTAGGGGTTCAAAAGCGGCAGAACTGTATAGAGTGCTTTGCCACCGACATTTTCGAAATAGACATCGATACCATCAGCGCAGGCCACTTTGAGACGCTCTGCGAAGTCGTCGCCCTTGTGATCAATACAGGCGTCGAACCCAAGGTTTTTGACTACATGGGCGCATTTTTCTGCACCACCTGCAATGCCGACTACGCGGCAGCCTTTAATCTTTGCAATTTGACCCACAGTCGCACCTACTGGGCCTGTAGCTGCGGCTACAACCACAGTCTCGCCGGGTTTTGGTTCTCCGATTTGCAACAACCCCGCATAGGCCGTGTATCCTGGCATCCCCAGAATACCGAGCGACCATGAAGGGTTTTTCGGGTCTTTACCGAGATTCACTACCTCCGTGCCATCTGAAATCGCATAATCCTGCCAACCGCTTCCTGATAAGACATAATCACCCGGCTCAAAGCCATCGAGGTTTGAGGACACGACCTCGGCGACGACCTGCCCGGTCATTACTTCGCCAATCTTCACCGGTTCCGCATAAGATTTCGCATCATTCATCCGACCGCGCATATAAGGGTCTAGTGAAAGATAAATCGTGCGCAATAACATCTCACCCGTGCCAGCTTGCGAAATGCCGGCCTCTTCAAGACGAAGCGTATTTTCGTTCGGCATTCCCTCGGGGCGCTCTGCGAGGACAATGCGGCAATTGATTTTCGATGATTTTGGCATGGTAGGCTCCATAGTCAGTGCAGAACAATTAAAATTTGAATAGAATGAATATTCATTCTATTATATGCGCCGATCCCTAGACACTGCTTTATAAGCTCAAACTAGCCGATCAGTAATATAAGATAAAGTGGGGAGGAGTTCATGAGTAAGTCGATTCATCCAGCAGTTGATTCGGGTATCCAGCCGAGCGTGGCTAAAAGCAATATCTGGAGCTACCTCAGCAATAAGCCAAAACCCGGCGGAAAACTGCAATGCAAGTGTAGCAGTAAGCCTGTTGTAGTCGAAGTCACCGCGACCGCCGCACACAATCATCTTTGCGGTTGTACCCAATGCTGGAAACCCGAAGGCGCATTGTTTTCCCAGGTGGCGGTGGTACCGCGCGACCATCTAAACGTGATCAAAAACGCAGACAAGTTAGAGATACTCGATGAAAACGTTCCCATTCAGCGCCATGTCTGCCGCGAGTGTGGCATCCATTTGTTTGGTCGGGTGGAAGATAAAACGCACCACTTTTACGGACTCGATTTTATTCATGTCGAATTATCCAAAGACGAGGGATGGCCTCCGGTACAGTTTGCCGCATTTGTCTCATCCATCGTTGAATCAGGTACCGATGCAGCTGAACTCGATGGGATCAGGGAGCGGATTCGCAACATCGGCCTGGAACCCTACGACGAATTTTCACCGGAGTTGAATGCTTATATCGCTTCGCGGGACTCGTCGCTGAATTATAAAAATCAAGTCTATTAAATACTGTTTAGCGAGGAGACCTCAATGATCGAAGCACTATATACCAATGCCTGGGGCGCATTTATCTTTCTCTTGATGCTCCAGATCCCATTTCTGTTTGTCTTTTTTCACATCGTCAATAAAAAAGTCTTTGTTGAACCGGAACCGTCCAGAACCAGTATGGAAAAATATTCCAAATATCGGTATACCTGGGTTGCTTTTGCGATTGGCGTATTCATCGTTGTTAATGTTGCAAGCATCGACTACATGCCGACGATTGTTGAAGCGAGAGCCGCATCGACACCCAATATTCAGGATGTCAAGGTCACGGCTCGTGCCTGGGCGTTCGAGTTCAGCCAAACCGAATTTAAGGTGGGTGATACGATACGAATTAAGGCACATAGTGTCGACGCGGTGCACAGTTTTGCGCTCTATAACCCGAAAGGCGATCTGTTATTCACTATGATGCTAATGCCCGGTACCGGGACGGACAGCGCCCTGGTGCATACCTTCGATGAGCCTGGCGAATATACCATTCGCTGTCTGGAGTATTGTGGAATTGCTCATCACAACATGAAAAGAACAATTACCGTCATTTAAGCAAACAAAATATTGGGGAGAATACCATGTCAGCAGCTATAAATATTATTGATAAAGTGCCCTATTTTGGGGGTATGTTCAAAGTCGAGAGTAGTGAGTTAGATCCGGTCAATGCCTGGCCATCTTTAATCGCAATGACCTCCTTTGTGTGGTTTTTTATTGCCGCGATTCTGGGTATCTCAATGCCGGCGATGCAGCTAATGGATCTGGGAGCCAACTGGTATTACCAGAACCTGACCTTGCATGGCGCAGCGATGGCGTTTCCATTTGCCTTCCAGCTGATGGTGGCAATGAGCCTGCACCGCGCCGGCGCCTGCCTGGGCAAAAAAGCGGACGATGTGCTCGTAACACTGTTTTACATTTGCATGAACGTGGGGGCATTGCTGCTGACTCTGGCGGTATTAAACGGCTTTCATGTCACCTATACCGTTATGTATCCATTGCCCGTGGTGGGCGCGACCATGGGGCTGTGGAGTATGGGTACCCTGGTACTCGGGTTCACCGGTATTGCACTGGTGCTGACCTCGATGATTTTTCTCTACCCAATCAAAATCCTCCGAATGTCCTTCTTTGAGAAAAGACATGAGGACTTACAACTTGCAGTGCGTACATTGAAAGACCCGGGAATGGTTGGAATGATTATGGGTGTCCTGGTATTGCTGATTACCGGCACACCGTTAATGATCACAGCCGGTTCACTGCTGCTGCATTTATACGGAATATTTCCTGCTTCATGGGTTGGTTGGGCAGTCGACCCGGTGGTGTTTGAATTTATATTTTATATATTCGCGCATAACCTGATGGAGGCGATGGCGATCATGATCATCGGTGCGGTTTATGCGACCCTGCCGCTTTGCCTGGCGGACGGATCACGTAAGCTTTACAGTGACAAGATTGCTCTGCTGGCCTTGTGGATCTTATTGATCACTTCGATTACTTCGTTTTTCCATCACTTCTACACCATGTATCCAGCACTACCTTCTACATTTGCTTATCATGGCAATATCATGAGTTATTCTACCGCCATCGGTGCGGCACTGACCATCTTCACCATTCTCGCGACTATCTGGAAATCAGGTCTTGTCGCTTCACCCGCAGTATTCCTGATTCTCGGTGGATTTGTGATGTATATAATGGATGGTGCTTCCGCCATCGTTGTCAGTAATGTAGCGTGGAATTTTCAATTGCATGGCACTTTGTGGGTTGGTGGACATGCCATGGTGGTACTGATTGCTATCAGCTCATTATGGATGGGCATGCTGTATTACCATTTCCCCCTGATGACCAACCGGACTATCGACGACAGTACTGCCAGGTCGAGCATTAAGTACCTTTTTATATCGTACGTCGGTCTGTTTTATACCTTTATGGCCGCTGGAGCCGATGGTGTACCACGTAGAAATGCAGACTGGGACGGCGAGTGGAAGATTTATGCCGTTTTACTGGCAATCTTTGGATGCATGATGCTTTACGCATTCGTACTCTATGCCCTTAGTTTGACAAGGTCTAAGCCGATAGATTTTTAACGGAAGATGTTCCGGTTTCCGGGCCAGGACAGGCCCGGAACTATCTTTTTGGATTTAGTGTAAGCAGTCACTCCCGGTTGATATTTTTCAGCATGATGATTGTTCTAAATGCCCATTTTTTTGTCACTCTCTTTTTCGCTCATTCGTTTTCAGGCTAATTGGCAACTACGCCAAATGAGCTGACATTCAGGTTTGGCAGATTGTGCCATGGTGAATATCAATGTTCGAACCGAACCGCCTTTCATGATGATGCTAAAAATGGGGAAACTTATTTTTCCAAATGGCGTCAAGTAACTCCGTTCGTTTGTCGTATTTTTGAATAGCCGTAGGAAGGTCAAGCATAAAATTTTGTTCCCGCTCCCGACCCAGGGCGATAAGTCTCATGGTATACCAGGCCGTTATCCCGCCTGGAATTACTGATTCAAATTTAGGAAATTCAGGGTCACCACCCGCCTCATTTATCCAGGCTTCTGCAAGCCGGGGATTAAGGGCCATGGCCCGCCCCAAATTCACCATATCGACAGCGCCGCTTGCTACAACGTCAACGGCCTGATCACGCTTTTTGAATCCACCGGTTAACATCAAAGGTACACTCGTTACATCTCTTGCTTTACGGGCGAAGTCGATAAAGTACAGACCTCGACTTGTACCGTCAGAGCTCGCCTTTGCACCTGGGAAATAGGTTCCTCCACTGATATCAATCAGATCAATGGAGCTTTGATCGAGAAGACGCACCAGTTCCAAAGCATCGTTCTCTGTCAGTCCTCCCTCCAGTTGATCAGTCGAATTGATTCTGATTCCCACAGGATAAGTTGGACCGACTGCACGTCTTACTGCAACGATAATTTCTAACACGATACGAGACCGCGCTTCTATTGATCCACCATATCCATCATTTCGATGATTAAACAACGGCGAAAGGAATTGGCTTAATAAGAATCCATGCCCAGCATGAATATGCACACCACTAAAACCGACAGACTTTGCATGGGAAGCAGTTCTTGCGTACAGATCAGGTAGTTCTTGAATCTCTTCTATCGTCATCTCCGTACATTGAAGGCCGTTAATATCCAGGGCAGATGGTCCTTTGGGCTTACTGATTGGTAAATGAGCGAGAGCTCCAGCATGCCCAAGCTGTGGCCATAAGTGTGCACCATTAATCGTAGCGCGACTGGTTAATTGCTGTAACAGATCGTTATTGGCATGGGCCCCAAGCACCAAATTCCCCGGTTTTTCGGGAAAGTGGGGAATGCCCTGGACTTCTCCGATGAAGGACAGCGCTACCCCTCCTTCTGCCCATCTTTCATAGAGACGAATCTGTGCATCGGTTGGATTGCCTTCTCCATCCCCCAGGCAATCCGACATCGCTGATTTGGCCATCCTATTTTTGAGGATTACACCGCAGGGTAGTTCCAGTGTATCCCCAAGGACATTCTGAAAACCTTCCGGTTGATTTTGTTGAGACATTTTCTACGCTCCTATAACAGGTTTTTCTCTATAGTTTTTAAAAATTCTCTAAATGCTTTGTCGTTACGACGATAAAACGTCCATTGGCCGTGACGTTCGGATTCAACCAAACCAGCGTCCTTTAACATCCCCATGTAGTTCGAAATAGTGGACTGTGATAATCCAGCCTTTTCCCGGATATAACCAACGCAGACACCTTCCAGGCCAACATGTTCAGGAAGCGCCGGAGGGAAGTTCGACCTGTCTTTTAACCAGCTTAATATCTGGCGGCGTACAGGATTATTGAGTGCTGTAAGGGTTTTCTCATAGTTCATATATCGAAATATATCGATATATAGGTAATAGTCAACAAATCATTTCAGACAAATTTATGAAATGTTTATTTAAAGGACAGAAAATGGCACTTCAGTTCCATTATTCAATGCATAACGGAATGACCGCTATGTCGACCCTCCAGTTCAGCAGCGCTTTCGTACTCCAATTCTCTGGAGTTGTCGAAATTCCCCAGCCGCCGGGACGAATTCCAGATAACTAACAGACTACTGGAAGACATCGCCAGCGCTGCAAATAGCGGATTGAGTAACCCTGAGACTGCAATGGGTATAGCAATTGCATTATACAATAACGCCCAGGCCAGATTCTGACGGATTCGACGGCGGATGGTTTGCAGTATTTCGAAAGCGGTAAAGATGCGATCCAGCCTGTCACCCGGGATAATGACGTCAGCTGCATCTGCCGCAAGTGCGGTTGGTGCGCCGAAGGCGATACCGAGATCGGCCTCTGCAAGAGATGGTGCGTCGTTGCTGCCGTCGCCGATCATGACGACGACACCTTCCGCTTTTAGCTGGCGTATAACAGCTGCTTTGCCTTCGGGTGGGATGCCGGAAAAAATCTGGTCAAATTTGCCTTCGAAATCTCCCGACGATTCGGCGCCGGTGAGCAAAACGGTACGGGCCTGTTTTCGGAGTCTGTCGACGATCGCCTGCCAGTCAGGACGAGGTTGATCCTCGGTAGTAATAACACCGTATATATCCCCATCCCAGCCCACATAAGAATGCACTGCCCGCACAGAATCAGTGGCAATAAAAGACTCTGGAATTTCCCAGCCCAGCATTGTAAATAGTGTTTTGCTGCCGACCGCGACACGATGGTTTTCTACCTGGGCAACGGCGCCTTTACCGGGATGAATCTCGATATTCTTTGCGTCATAACTTGAATCCAGCCGCGCAATCGCTTCGGCGATCGGGTGTGGTGACAGCCTTTCAACCGCGGCGGCATACTGAAGCACTTCAGGTGGCCCCGATACATTGCTGACCGACATGTTCGCGGTAGACAGAATACCGGTTTTGTCTATTGCGATAGTATGAATTTTCGGCGCTTTCTCAAATGCGGCACCACTGGCGATGATGATACCGTTGCGCAGTGCGATATTGACGCCTGTTGCCGAAGTCAGCGGTATGGCTAATCCAAAAGTACAGGGACAGGAAACAATCAATGTGGCCAAACAGGCAAGCAGCACGGTACCGAGCGTGGCGCCATCATTATAAAACCAGATACCGACTGCGAGCGACAGCAAAAGCACCAGGGGCACAAAAAAGCGGGCCACGCGATCTCCTAAATCGAGGACTCCCGAGTGAGTACTTTGTGCATTCCATAAGACCCGGGCGAGATTGTCGAGCTGACTCTCGACGACATGCCCGACCTCTACTTCAAGCGAACCTTCGACGTTTCGGGTACCGCCGAGAACGCGGTCACCGATACCGCGAGTGATCGGGAATGGCTCGCCGGTCATGAGTGATTCATCGACTGCACACTGCCCTTTGATGATGATACCATCGGCAGGTATCAGCTCGCCCTGATAGACAATTATTTTTTCCGATGGCTGGAGTTCTTTGATAGCCACCATTTGCAGTTCACCTTTTCTGCTGACGCGTGCCGACGGGCGCCATTCGTCCATAATTTTTGTCAGTGCCGATGTAGCGTCCTCCTTGGCTTCACGTTCAAGGTATCGACCGATAGTAACCACCGCAATAATCGCTGCGGCAACGTCAAAGTAAAGCTCCAGCGTTCCGAGATAAAGTTGCCCAACACTGAATCCATACGCCGCCAATATCGCAATCGCAAGCAGATTATCCATATTCAAAACGCCGGTCCGAAAACCGACCCAGGCGCCACGGAAAATGGGTACGGCGGCATAAAAAACCATAATACTGGTCAGAATAAGTAGTGTAACCGGCGCTGCCTTATGTATCAGCCAGCGAACCGGCTCGAGCTCTGCCATATCTACGATACCGAGGTGTACCGGGTAATAAAAAGCGAGATATATCATCATTACGGTAGCTGCCAGACTCTCGGCAGTATAAAGACGCAGCAATGGCATACGATGGTCGTAGTCGGGCGCCTTGTCGTGGCTAAATCGGGCGCGGTAACCGGCGCGACCGACAAGCTCGGGTAAGTCGCCAGGATCGATTGACTGTGGATCGTATATTATCCGCGCAGTGGCAGTCGCATAGTTGGTTTTCGCCGACAAAATGCCATCAATTTTCAGGGCAAGCTTTTCGATAAGATATTCACAGGAAGCACAATGCATGCCGTCGATACGGAGAAATGCCTCTTCTCCCTCGGGTTCTACAGCTTTTAATGGACTGGATACAGACTTGGGCGCGGATGAAATTATATTGCCGAAGTGACGATACACTTCACGACAGCCGATACAGCAAAACTGGTTATCATCCTGTTGTAAATCGGCTACGGCCGGCAGGCCACACAATGTACATTCCATTCGGTTACCGCGATTCCAGACTGCAGGTTGAAGCCGTGGGGCGGTTAAATCCCGAGAGAGTTAGATTCACCTGGTTTAAAATTGAATTTGGCATAGCAGCCAAGTTTACAGGAAGCGAAGTTTGAAATGAACTTTCGTTCTACTCACTGGAAAGCCGGTTAATATACCTTCTGGCAACTAAAACTCTTATTCAGGCACAGCCTTTAAAATCATGCCCTGTTGTTCCGGCACAAGTCCACGCCAAATAATCTCGATGAATTCATCGTAATACGCTGGTAATGGTTGTTTGATCAGGCCATCGAGGCGTAGTTGAATCAGTCGTATGTCACTGCCGAAAACACTGGAAGTGACTATCCAGCTATCGCCCTCGCAAATCTCGCCAATTTCCATCCCCCAGCAGACGATGTTGCACATGGCGCGAAAAGGCATAGAACTAGAGACATGCGGTTCGGCTGGCAGAAATTCACGATGTTTTGCGTTCAGTGTAAAGGCGACTATATCGCGTCGAGTCTCGATGTACTCGAACATTAGCCTAATGATTTGATTGCAGCGCTCAACGTTAGTCAGGTCTCTGGCGACAACATCGTTGACCAATTCTTTTGTGAGAAATGCGGGCTAGGGTAAACTCAGAGATATGTATCTAAATTGAGTAAAGGTATTCTATGTTAGAAACTATTGGTAACACCCCAGTTGTTCGCCTGAAACGAATCGTTCCATCCGACTCTGCCGAAGTCTGGGTCAAGATTGAAGGAGGTAATCCGACTGGTTCATACAAAGACCGGATGGCTTTAGCGATGGTCAAAGGTGCTGAAGCTGATGGTGTGCTTAACAAAAATATCCGCCTCCTTGAATGCACAGGTGGGAGTACGGGAACATCTCTGGCATTTGTTTGTGCTGTCAAAGGAATCCCTTTCACTGTTATCACCTCGGATGCATACGCAAGAGAAAAAATCGATTCAATGAGGGCATTCGGTGCTGAAGTTATCATTGAATCAAGCATTGATGGCAAGGTTACACCGGACCTTTGGCCTCGTATGCGTCAGCGTGCAGCTGACCTTGTTTCCTCTGGTGATTATTATTGGCTCGATCAATTTAATAATTCCTATGCTCCAAGTGGTTATCAGGAACTGGGGAAGGAGTTGGTCTCTCAGCTACGAAAGATTGATGCGTTCTGTGGAATGGTAGGTACTGCTGGGATGATCGTTGGTGCAGGCGGCGTTTTACGTGATGCAAATCACGAGGTAAAAATCATCGCACTTGAACCGGATACATCACCCGTATTGTCTGGCGGGGAAGCAGGTAGCCATAACATCGACGGAACAGCTGCCGGATTTATACCGCCTTTATTTGATCGAAATATCGTAACAGAAATAATGGCTCTACCCGAGTTGGAGGGGAGACAGATGGTTCGGAGGTTGGCAACTGAAGAAGGTATCTTTGCTGGAACGTCAACAGGAATGAATGTGCTAGCGGCACTACGTATTGCTTCCAAACTTGGTCCAGGGCATGTGATCGCCACTGTCGCATGTGATACAGGATTCAAGTACCTCGATGGGGGTTTATATCGGTCATAAGCTCGCCACTTTCTAGAAAATTTCGTTCCTAGTTAATGACTCATTAGAGTCG
>CAZYYM010000009.1:0-56579 GCA_964651385.1 uncultured Gammaproteobacteria bacterium
TAACGAATGAGATGGACTCCCCCTATCTTAACGGCATCGCGATGTGCCAAAGTGGGGTTTCTACACAACCACCTGAGAATAGGAGAAGTCCAAATGAATGTTACGACGATTGGTATTGATCTGGCAAAGAATAGCTTCAGCCTCGTGGGCAGTGATAAACACGGTAAAATTGTGTTACGTAAAACACTGTCGCGGAATAAATTATTACCCTTCATTGCTAACTGTGCGCCCTGTTGTATCGGTTTCGAAGCCTGCAGTGGCGCACACTTCTGGGCACGTGAGTGCTTGAAGCTCGGCCATTCGGTTCGAATCATCGCTGCCAAATTCATCGAACCATACCGTAAATCGGGTAAAAATGACAATAACGATGCAGAAGCCATCTGTGAGGCAGTGCGTCGTCCTAATATCTGGTTTGTACCGGTGAAAACCGCCGATCAACAGGCCGCTTTGTCTATCCATCGTGTTCGTCAGGGCGTGGTTAAGGATCGCACCTCGTGGATTAACCGTTTACGCGGTTTGTTATCGGAATTTGGTATTGTCATGCCCAAAGGTCGGTATACCGCCCAGGCGGCCATTCCAGGTATTCTGGGCGATGCGTCAAATGGTTTACCACCACTGGCGCGTGAGATGATCCACGATCTGTGGCTATCGATCCAGCAGGCAAACCAGCAAATTTTGTCTTACGACCGTGCTCTAGCGCGACTATGTCGTGAAGACGAAAATAGTCAACGGCTGATGACGATCCCGGGTGTCGGTGAGCAGGTGGCGACGGGCGTGGTTGCCAGTGTGCCCGACCCGCGATTGTTTAAAAACAGTCGTCAGTTTTCAGCCTGGCTGGGCCTGGTGCCGAGGCAATACAGTACCGGTGGCAATATCCGCCTGGGCCGGATTACCAAACGCGGTGATAAATACCTGCGCATGTGCCTGGTGCATGGTGCCAGAGCTGTGGTCGCCAATCTGGGAGATAAACAGGATAAAGTCAGTTGCTGGGTCCGAGATTTAATAGAGCGGCGCGGTTATCTCCGAGCCGTTGTGGCTCTGGCGGCGAGAAACGCGCGATTGATCTGGACTTTGATGATCAAGCAGGAAGATTACCGTGCTATGGCGATTTAGTGCTCTAATTTTAATTAACCAGTTGATTGACTAAGAGGTACCCACCGAGTCTGCGAAGACGATTGATGACGAAAGGTCAGACCGAGGAAATCGAAGCCTGCTGATGCGGGGTGATCATAAAAGATCGTCTAACGAATAAGGCCGTTTCCAGCGAATACTCATCCAGGTCCGGGTAACGAAATACCCACCAGTAGACCGAATGTAGAGTTGCAGTCTAAACCCTTAAATCAGATAACGCCTTCGCTTGACAGTTGGGGGAGTCCATGTAGCCCAAATCAGCCGCGCGGTTTTTGCGTCGGCTGCATTTGCTTGTTAAAAGTCAATTTTTCCAGACGCTCGGCCAACCAAACCTTTATGATAGATTGTCGAGTAACACCAAGACGTGATGCTTCTTTATCCAGAGACTCTATCATCCAGGTAGGGAAATCGACGTTTACTCTTTTCTGCAATTGGTTAGGACGTTTAATAGAAGACAAATCGAGCTCTTCAATGACATCGGATTTGTTTTCATCGAATTTTCTATCTAGTGATTTAGCTTTCATACAATGCCACCTCTGATTCGCGAGACCGTCTCACGGAAATAATTCGAATCCTCTCTGAGCGGTAAGTGATAATTGCCGACCAATGTTTGTCACTGAGCATGCCTACAACTAAAGACCTGGGTTCATCGTCAGACTTTGCTTGAACTTCAATAAAATCAGGATCTTGCCAAATAGCTTGGGCATCTATGAAGTCAATTCCATGCTTCGTCAGGTTAGACTCACTTTTCTCAGGGTCGAATTCAAAAGAAAACATAGGTATAATAAATATACCATTATAGCGCTTAATGCAAGTGAGTATTTTTTGTCTTTCAACAGCTGATTATGCAGCCGATTTGAATATTGGACATATGCGGCTGCTTTGAATATAGTGATATGCGGCCAAATCGGTTATTATTTCTCATAATGTTCTCATTATCGGGAATTTTCAAGCATGGAAGCCACTCTCTCGAACTCTCATGCCCAGGTTTTCTGGGATTGTTTTTTTGCACTGCTCAAGGGTTTTCGGATTCCAGAACGGTATCACCCCTGGTATCAAAAACATGTCGAGCAGTTTATCGGTTTTCAATCGGGCACTCGTCTGAAGGACCGTTTCGCTGAAGACCTTCAAAACTGGTTCCAATCGCTGAGTCGTCAATCTCAGATACCTGACTGGCAATTCAGGCAAAAGGCGATGCCTTGCGTTTGCTGTACCGCCAATTGCTGAAATCGGATTGGGCCTGTAATTTCGACAGGGATTACTGGGCTTACGGCGGCAAACCGTTGGAGTCGGGCCATAGTACGGTTGCTCGAACCTATGAAATGATTGATAAGCGGGTCGCTGATTCGAGAAACCACCTTGGCAAATCGTTTCCCGAACTCTAACGCCGGTTTTTGGTGGCGATGCGCATCCCTGAGTATTCGAGTAATACCGAAAAGACCTATCTGGGGTGGATCAATCGTTTTATTCTTTTTCATACATCCCGTGTCCCTGAATCTCTTGGCGAAGTCGATGTGGCTTCCTTTTTAGAGCATTCGGCCTTGAAACGCAAGGTGTCAGGCGCAACCCAGGCACAGGCACTTAATGCGCACGTGTTCTTCTTTGCCCGGGTGTTGGAAAAGCCTCTGGAGGGAAATTGGCCGTATTTGAATATATTGAGATATTTTATAACCGAGAAAGATTGCATTCCACTAACGGCTATCCGTCGCCGGTGGAATACGAAAAGCAGCAGGCCGCTGCTTAGCCTTGTGTCCGAATAAGTGTTGACACATCAATCGTACCTGGTCCGCTTTTAACGCACGATCAAACAATTCACCTCGGCATTGTTCACAATCTTGCGCGATACGCTGCCCATAAATAATCCTTTCACTTTACCAAGTCCACGGGTACCGACCACAATCGTATCGATGCTACGACGCTTGGCGAAACCGATTACGCTGCTAGCGGGATCACCGCTACCGATCGCGGTCCGGACTTTTTTTGCACCCCCGGCTTTTGCCTTTTGAGCTGCTTCAAGCAATATATCTTCAGCCACCTGTCGTAGAATATCTTCCCGGGTATTAGCAAATGCTTCGAGTTCGGGGACTTTTTTCATTTGCGAAGGTAATTGCATATCGCGAATGACGTGTAATATAAGGAGTTCAGCTTCGTGTGTAGAAGCCAGGTAGGTGGCTTCACTAACCGCGCGATTCGATGCATCGGACGCATCAGTAGCGACCAGAATCTTCTTAATCATCTAGTAAATATAACCGACAAATTAACTCAGGATGCCTATATGCCTGTAACTGATGAGTTAGTCAAGACCCAAGCCTCAAGATCTCCCGCAACCGGCTATCCGACGCAGCCAAATGAATCGATTTGAATTGTGATCCTTGCTTATCGAACGACCAGGCAACTGGTCTCAGAATTATTGACAACCTTGCGCGAAACACTACCTAAAATCGTGCCTTTCAACTTACCTAGACCACGTGTACCTATCACGATCATATCCATTTTCCGCCGTTTGGCCAGGCTGAGGATAGCGGTCGCTGGATCACCAGTTCCGATCACAGATTCGATTTTGTTAGCGCCGGCCTTTTTCGCTTTCCCCTTGGCGTCTCTTAACACGGACGATGCGATCTTGCGCATAATTTCTTCGCGAGCATTATTAAAGGAGTCAAACTGATGAGATTGAAGTTCAGGAATCTCTTTGATTTCAAAGGGTATTTGCATGTCACGAATAACGTGGACGATAAGCAATTCAGCGTCGTGTTGGCCCGCAAATCGAGCGGCCATTTCCAAAGCGCGATCCGAAGCCGCCGAAGCATCGGTGGCTAGCAATATTCTATTGATCATAATGTTCAGGTTCCATAGGACACGAAGAAGTCAGTATTTAAACTGAATAGTATTGGAATGTGCAACAATAAAACGCCATCTCGCCCCCTCTGGACGACACATCCAGGCTGATCGTCATTCTCTACGGCCAGACAAAGGTCGGTAAAAAAGACGGAGGCGCGAGCGAATCTGAAATATCAATATCCTGCCAGTTTTGCTGATCGATCATCTGGATTCGAGGCCCGGCATGTTTGACTAGCTCGCGATTTTCCAGGACGCGTACTGCTTGATCAATCGAGATACGACCCTGCATCACCGGTGCATCGGTGGGCGCTGCGAGAATGCGTCCACGCCGAATACCACGATAAACAGCCGGGGTGAAATAAGTTGAAACGATTTTTATTTGATTCTCAAGTCCGCGATTACGCAAAGTACTGATAGCCGCCTCCGCCATCAGTGCATTTCCGACGATATAATCAACCTGTGGGTGGCTTTCCAATACTTCCTGTACCAGCGTGCGCTGGATTTCCTTACCGGTATCACCCCATTTGGTCACTACTACTTCCACCGCACTACCCTTTAAACCGCGCTTAAAACCGGTTTCGATAAAGTCGACCCATCCAGCGCCTTGCGGTCCGGGAAACCAGGCAACCGTTACCGGTTCGGTCCCGGCCCCGTGTCTTTCAGCGAGATATTCGCCCGTCACTCGACCCATCGTTGTCCACGACACGCCTGATTTTGCGCTAATGCCGTTGTCTTCGATATCGTTTACTGTTGCCAGCACAGGCATCATTTTCGCAATTCTGGCAATGCTTTGATTGAGTCCACGAAATGAAACTGTGCCAACAATCAGAGCATCGGCGCCTTCAGCAGTGCACTGTTCGATTTGTTGCCGCTGACGCTCAAGATTGGGGTATCCACCCGCTTCGACCAGTGTGAATGCCACGCCGAGCCGCTTTGCTTCCTGTACCATGCCATAATTGACATTTAACCAGTAAGCGTCCTTCAAATGCGGATAAGCGATACAAAGATGCCAGACCTGGCTGGCTGACGTGGTGGGTTGATAATCGATCATTAGACTATCGCTGGAATAGTCGAAAGGCGTCGCCCAGGTTTCCAGCCGCCATACTTCAGCCCGTGCTACGCTAACCGTGGTTATGGTTAATACCAGTAAAATTACTCGGTGATGACAAGAATAAAACGGGCTATTCAATGCTTTGACGCCAGCTAAACAGATTGTAATTCATTGTACGCTTGCATTTTTTGACTGCAAGGCGCAGCATTTTATCATGCGTAAACTTGGTATTGCGGCGAAATTATATCTGGCCTTCGGTGGCATTTTTATGATGGCGGTGGTTGCTTCTTCGATCGGCTGGCAAGGATTTCTGCGTATCACCGAATCACAGAATTCGGTGATTGACCAGGCCATTCCCGGATTGCGGCAGGCGCATCGGCTATCCGCGTTGAATGCTTCAATCAGCGCCGCCGCTGCCCAGCTACTGCGTGCTAGCAATGAATCTGAACGAGCAAAAATCAGTGCAGCGCTGTTCGCCGAAGTCGATCATGTTGATGCCTTACTTGATGATTTTCAGCAAAAGGGGTTCTCATTAGAGTCATTGAAGGCTTTACGTGAAACGGTGGGCAACATTGATAACAAACTGCGGCGTCAGGATGAACTGGTGCGTCAACGAATTCAACAACAGGCGCATTTCACGCAACTGGCTGCGAGCCTGATCGAATCGACCGAAGAGTTAAACGAGCTGGCCGATTCTCTGGTCGCCAACGCCGCGGCAACCACGACGGCAATCACTTCGAGCCTGTATGACCTGGTCGGGGTTAATGCCAATAAACAGCAGCTTTACAATGTTTTCGACCGACTGGTTGAAATCGATCTCGACGCCATGGAACGTATGTACGAACTCCGCCTGCGTAGCGCCAATTTGAACGGTCTATTTAATCGAGTAACAAAGGAATCCGAATTGAAAGAGCTGGATATCTTGCGCGCGCGCACTGCTGAAACGCTTTCGATTCTGAAACGCCGGGTGAGTGAAATAAACGATCCTCAGCGACGTCGACAGGCAAGCGAACTATTGTCCGCGATGGAGTTCGATAACGGGCCTCTATACGTTTATGGTATTTTCGAGACACGCGTTTCGTTGTTGCTAATAGGCACGTCTCTAACCAAACTTTCGCTCGAAACTGCTGAAGCCTCACAGACTCTAAACGATATCGTCAGCGAACTTAACACGGCCGGAGGTACTTTAATTAATCGGGTTTCGACGGCGGCAAAGGAATCGCTCGATACCAGCCGCCATTTGTTCGGCGGTACTTCGATCATTCTATTGTTGGCCGCTGCTGCTATTTTGTGGTGGTTTATAAAGCGCAATGTGGTACGACGGCTGTTGACGCTGCAATCGGCTACGCGTTCCATTACTCAGGGTGATTATAATGTCGACATCATTGTGGAGGGTCACGACGAATTAACCGACATGGGCAAAGCGCTTCGCGGTTTCCGCGATAATGCTATTGATAAGCGTAAGCTGGATGAGGAACTGCGCCAACACAAGGCACACCTCGAGGAACTTGTCGAAAAACGCTCCGAGCAGTTACGTGAAACTAACTTGATGTTGTCCGAGGAAGTGAAAAACCATGCGCTGGCACGTGATAAAGCAGAGCAGGCAAGCCAGGCCAAAACCACATTTCTCGCCACCATGAGTCATGAGCTGCGCACACCACTGAGCGGCGCACTGGGCACCCTGCGACTTCTATCAAATACCAGGCTGGAACCGGAACAGTCGGACTATGTCAATATTATCAATGCCGCCAACACCACCTTACTGGATATAGTCAATGACATCCTGGGCTATTCTCAGCTTGAGGCCGGAAAACTAAACATCGAAGAAAAACGCTTTAATTTGACTGAATTAGCCAACATTGTTGTTAGATTAATGAAGGTTTCAGTGCGTGATAAAGGAAATAGCCTGATTTTAAAAATGGACAATCAGGAACCCCAGTGGTTTTACGGCGACTCTGGAAAGTTACATCAAATTCTGATCAACCTGATTGGCAACGCAAGCAAATTCACCGATAACGGCACGATAACGCTGCAGGTCAGTACCAGACCTAACGAACGGCAGGATAGTGAGACGCTGCAATTTATGGTAGTCGACACCGGCATCGGCATTGCAAAAAACAAACAGCAGGAAATTTTCCAGGCCTTTACCCAGGTCGATGCCGGTAGCGCCAGACACTATGGCGGCATCGGTCTCGGTCTGGCTATTTGCGAACGCTTGGTGAATGCGATGCGAGGCAAGATATTCCTTGACAGTAAACCCGGCGAAGGCACCACAATCGGATTTAATATCGATGCCCAAATTTGCGGGGCGATTACATCGACACGGGAAACCCCGCAAAAGGCAGCCACTACTATTGGCGATATTCGGGTATTGATGATTGAGGACGATGCTATCAATAGCATGGTTACCGCCAACTATTTACAACACTTTGGGCATCAGGTAATCACCGCGCAAAGCGGTGAAGAAGCCTTAAGCTTACTGGATAAAGGAGATATGTCGCTGGTACTGCTCGACATTAGTCTGCCCGGCATCGATGGTCTGACGATCCTGAACTATATCCGCACCCATGCCAACAAGACAATTGCAAGTCTGCCGGTAATAGCCATGTCGGCCCATGTTTTCAGTGAAGAAGTCGACTACTATCTTTGCGCCGGCATGAACGGTTTTCTCGGCAAGCCATTTTCGATGGAAGATCTCGAACATGCGATCACTCAGGTTATCAGCGGTCGCGAAATAGTCATTACCAACACCAGTCAACCGGTCGAACAAAGCAGTATTAATTCATTCGATACTTCGGTCGTCGACAATGATATTAATCGACTGGGGCTGGCAAGTGTCGAGCAGTTAGCGACGCTATTTTTCCAGTCTGCCGGGCAGCTAAAAACCGAAATGATTGATTCGACGGAGCAGGGTGATTTTGAAAAACTTGCCAAAATTGCCCACAGGATGAATGGTGCGGCGGGTAATTTCGGTTTGCAGAAATTATGCGCGACATTGGCCGAAATTGAAACACGAGCCGGAAATGGCGTCAAATTTACCCGGGCATTGCTAGAACCGTTTCTGATCGAATATGATGACGCTATCGCGGCGCTTACCACCTACTTGTCCGAAAAAAAAGTTCAACCTCAAAAACGATCCGCAACACACTATGCCATTTAGCGATCAGCTAAAAAACTTCACTGGCAAATAAATAGCCTTCCCCATGAACAGTCAGAATAATTTGCGGTGAATGGCTGTCCTGTTCGATTTTATTTCGCAAGCGCAGGACGAGTACGTCGATCGTGCGTTCATTCGGTGACCATACTCGATGGGTTACTTTTTCCATCAACCATTCGCGATGCAACGTCTTACCGGGATACTCAAGAAAAGTTACCATCAATTCGAATTCGCCGCGTGTCAATGGCAAGTTATTCTGTGTATCTGACGACAGAAAACGGCGAGATAAATCAAGCGTCCAGCCCGAAAATGATTTGGTTCGCTGTTTATGATGCCGGGTCTGATCTGACTGCTTACGTCGAATCAGGTTTTTCACCCGCGCTAGCAATTCTCGCGGGTTAAACGGTTTGGTGACATAATCATCGGCACCGATTTCCAGGCCAACTATCCGGTCAATCTCATCGTTGCGCGCTGTTACCAGAATAATCCCGACATCGGTTCTTTCGGAAAGTTCTCTGGCGAGCTGCAAGCCGTCTTTTCCCGGTAAATTGATATCGAGCAATACTACGTCGATAGCCGATTCTGCAATCAAGCGGTTGATACCTTCGCCGTTTTCAGACTGACTGACATGGTAATTTTCAGCTTCAAAATAGGCTGCCATACGTGCTCGTGTTACCGCATCATCCTCAACAATCAATACGTGATGGATTAAATTAGTGTCTGTCACAGCTCGTCTTTATCGGTATATCTGGATTAACCCCGGTGCACAGCCCCGATAGTATCAGATAGTTCTAATTCGGACTATATTGTCATGTTATGAATGAAATGTTAACGAAAATTAATGCTCTACTTTTTCTGTTAACAAATTCAAATCCACAGTTTTTAATCGCCAATTATAATCGATCGAATTACTGCAGTAGTTGCTTAGCCGCTACAAGTAATCAGCAAGGGACCTAATAAAAACATCTGATATAGAGGCTGAATGCAGGGAATCTGTGGCGGCCGATTTTAAACCTAATTCATAATACCGAGGATACAAAATGAATTTTAAAACACTTAAACACAAAATGGTGGCAGGCACTATTGCCTTAGTTTTAGCCACTGTGACGGGTCAGGCAATTGCCAAAGACTCAAGCAAACCAATAATAATTCCAACACATAACTGGTCAAGCCAGGTTGTAATGGCTTATGTCATTGGTGGTATTTTCGAGAGTCTGGGCGACAATGTCGAGTACAAACCAGCAGATTCCCAGGCTGTTTATGAAGCGATTCGCCTTGGAGATATCACTATCTCGCATGAAGTCTGGCAATCCAGCTTCGGCAAGTCATTTTATAATGCAATGGCAAAAGGCGGTCTGATTGATGCCGGAACGCATGCCGCAGCAACACTCGAAGAAATGGGTGTTCCTCAATACGTGATTGACGACAATCTTTGCCCGGGCCTACCCAATTGGGAAGCGTTAAAGAAATGCCCGGAAGTATTTGCAACCGCCGATTCAGGTGGTAAAGGCCGTTGGCTGGAAGGCCCGCAAAGCTGGCATGGCGATCTCATGCCCACTCGTGTCAAGGCACTAGGTCTTGACGACAAATATGTCGTTAAGTTTGCCGGTGGCGCCGATGCTATCTGGGCTGAACTCGCTTCTGCCAAAAAAGAAGGCCGCGGCATCATTACGTTTAACTGGACACCCAACTTTACTGATGCGGACGGATTTGCGTTCATCGAGTTTCCTGAATATACTCAGGGCTGCCGTAAAGCCGACGGTGGTGACGGGGCTTGTGGTTCGCCAAAGGGCTGGTTGAAGAAAGCTGCTAATTACAAGTTCCCCAAGACACATCCGGCTGCCTATACAGCCTATGCCAAAATGTCATTTACCACGCGTGACATTGGTCAAATGGCTGCGCTGGTTGATATCGACAAGATGAGCCACGAGGATGCCGCCAAGAAGTGGCTGGCCGATCATAAAGATGTCTGGAAGCCTTTCACAGAATAAAGGCTCCTGTAACACATGCGCCCGTGATTACGTTTGTATAACCCAGGTGTATTGTAAAATTTAACCTCTCCCCTGTATCTTAATATTCAGGGGAGAGGTTTTTAAATGCGCTTCCGGTGACATGGAGAAGTAAACTCCGACAATTTTGTGGTAGCATCGTTCAGGATTGCCTTGATTCAGAATGGATGCGGAGTAGAGTCGATTATACCGTACAGCGATTTGAGATGAATCCGACTTGTGGTGATTCCAGGGGCCAAAAAATGACAAACGAAACCAATATTAACACCGATAATAATCCCGTCATCAAATGCGATGGCGTCTACAAGATATTCGGCGACAACACTGCTGATATGATGTCGAAATCGAGAGGCAACATCGATGTTGAAGCATTCAAGAATGCAGGTTGCATCTTCGGTGTCAACAACGCCTCTTTAGAAGTTCACAAAGGTGAGATGCTCATCGTCATGGGCCTTTCCGGATCCGGAAAATCGACGCTGCTACGCTGCATTTCGCGGCTAACCGATACCACGAAGGGAAATATCCACATAGATGGTCAAGATTTACTCGCAATGAACCAAAGAGAATTGATGGAACTCCGCCGCAACAAGATGGGCATGGTATTTCAAAGCTTTGCGCTCTTGCCCCATAAAACGGTTCTCGAAAACATTGCCTTCCCTTTGCAGGTAAAGGGTACAAGTACAGAGGACAGCATAAAGAGGGCCATGGACATGGTTAATCTTGTCGACCTTACGGGACGTGAAAATTACTTCCCAAGGCAATTGTCAGGAGGACAGCAGCAACGGGTTGGTATTGCCAGATCATTGGCTGTAGAGCCTGACATCTGGTTCCTTGATGAACCCTTCTCCGCGCTCGACCCTCTGATCAGAAAAGAAATGCAGGATGAATTTTTGCGGCTGCAGGAGATGCTGAATAAAACCATTCTGTTTGTTACACATGACTTCGACGAAGCCCTGCGCCTGGCGGACAGAATAGCAATTATGAAAGACGGCGTCATCGAACAGTGTGATACGCCAGCTAATATTGTACTTAACCCGGCAACCGAATACGTGGCGAAATTCACGGATGAAGTGCCCCGCGAGAAGGTATTGAACTGCGGGAATGTAATGGATGAAGTCGATGCTAACTCAGATTTCAGCGATATCAGAGTCCCCCAGAAAGCGGTCATTGAAACAGTCGCAGAGACCGTTTTAAATGAAGCAAAAGCAATTGCCGTTGTCGACGACGATAACAACATGGTTGGCGTACTCCACCGAGAATCGATTATTCATGTCCTTTTTGGCAAAGATGACGGGGCAGTAGTAAGCCCCGGTAAAGCAGGTGCGTAGCTGATGAATAGTCTAAACAAGCATCCGCAACTTTTGCAATTTGGCATTTTGCTCATTGCATTTTTCGCGCTGTGTCTATTGATCAATCCATCAGACACCAATATCTTGTGGCGCTTCCCAGCATTGATTGCAAAGGTTCCCGAGATACTGAATAACGCAGTCGAATTTATCATGTTCGAGTGGTTTCCGATTGAAACCTATAACGTGGAAATCGACGACGTGGAAGAGACTGCGCTGATGCTGGAAATAACACGGTCTATATCACGCTCCGTGCTCTTCTGTATTGAGTTTATCCGCGAAATCCTGGTTGGCGGTCAAAAAACTATTGTCGCATTCACCAGCTGGGACTGGATCAGCGAAAATAAATGGGCTTACTGGCCCGCACTGCCCTGGACCGTTGTTACCGGAGTTGCGGTAACCCTGGGTTATGCGCTCAGCGGACGATGGCTGGCTATTCTGGTGGCCTGCGGGGCCGGTTATATCTCCCTTTTTGGTCAGTGGGAACCGGCGATGGAAACGATCTCGTTCGTTTTGATCGCGGCGCCATTATCGGTAGTCCTCGGCGTTTTCTTTGGCGTTCTGGCGTTCAAGAGCAGAAAGGTCGAAACCATATTGATGCCCCTGCTCAATGTCGCACAAACCATGCCGCACTTTTCCTACCTCGTGCCAGTAACCGTGTTTTTTGGTGTCGGTGACCATGCCGGCGCGATCGCAACAGTCATTTTTGCGACGCCACCGATGATTCGCCTGACCTTGCTGGGTCTCAAAGGCGTGTCTCCCGAGGTACTCGAAGCGGGCGAAATGAGCGGGTGCAACAAGCTGCAGCTGATGTTCAAAGTGCTGATTCCGACGGCGCGGCACGATATACTGGTCGGCGTAAACCAGGTCATCATGCAATGCCTGGCCATGGCGGTCATCGCTTCGTTTATCGGGGCGAAAGGCCTGGGCTTTAATTTATTGCTCGCGTTGAATCAGCTTAGAATCGGACAAGCGCTGGAGCTTGGAATTTGTATCGTTTTAATCGCGGTCATTCTCGACAAACTGTCGCTGGGCTGGGCAAACAAGCAGATTGACTATTTCGCCGACCTTTCTTTCGTCGAACGCCATAAGTATTCCCTGATTATGCTAGCGATACTGATTGTCGGCATAATACTGGCTTCCATCGGCAGCATTATTTTCAAGGATGGCATCAATTACTTTTACCTGATTCCCCACAACAAGGGTTTTACCACGGAGAATTTCTGGCAATCGGGTGTCGACTGGATGGTGAACAACTGGTATACCAATCTACAGGCCTTTAATAGGGGATTAATCATTAATGTGTTGGTACCGATGAAAAATGCCTATTTGAGCATGCCGGTCGTCGCGACTTTTCTACTGGTGATGGGCGTTGCGCACATCGTCGGCGGTATAAGGTCCGCACTGGTCGTCGGCGGCCTGTTGCTTTTCATCGCGTTGACCGAATGGTGGGACCGGGCCCTGATTACGGCTTATCTGGCAACGTTCGGGGTACTGGTGTCGGTTACCTTTGGCGTTATTGCCGGTTCATTGTGCGCGCAGAACCGGTTAGCGACAAAAGTAATTCTGCTGGTCTGTGATACCTTTCAGACCTTCCCGTCTTTCATTTACCTGATCCCGGTTATCATGCTGTTTGGGGTTACCGATACTTCGGTATTACTCGCGGTTATTATCTATGCCACGATCCCGGCTACCCGCTATACGGTTGAAGGACTCAGCAATGTACCCGAGTCATTGCAGGATGCAGGTTCGATGTCGGGCGTTAGCCGCATACAGAGATGGCTTCAAATTGAATTACCAATGGCCTTTCCCCACATTATGCTGGGTATTAATCAAACCGTGGTTTTTGCTCTGTTTATGGTGATTATCGGTGCGATGATTGGAACCGATGATCTGGGACAATTAATTTTGAAATCCCTGTCGGATGAACACGGAATTGGCAACGGGCTTATGCTTGGTCTGTGTGTCGCCTTTATCGGTTTGGCAGTTGATCAAATTTTACGCACCTGGGCGCATGACAGAAAAAGGGCGCTTGGATTAGCCTAAAGCCAGCATTCGCGCAAGCCGGGCTTTAACCAAAGGAAGTAAGCCAATCGCGGACGCTGAAATGGTAGCAAATATTTAGATAAGCTCCATCCGCCCAGTTGTTGCCGCTCCCCAGGCTGCGTGTATCATCTTGCGGCAAAAAACTCGCTTGGTTTGAAGAGCATTTAAGCGCATGACGATACTAACCCATCACGCACCCATTCTGTTCCGGGATCCCCTGCCTGAACAGGTCGATGTCGTCATAATTGGAGCGGGTATTATCGGTATTACTACTGCCTGGTTTCTGTGCAGGAATAACCTTAAAGTCCTGGTCTGTGAAAAAGGTCGGGTTGCTGGCGAGCAATCGAGTCGCAACTGGGGCTGGATTCGCCAACAGGGTCGAGACGAAGCCGAATTGCCGATTATGATCGAAAGCATGTCGATCTGGCGAGAGTTTGCAATGCGGATCCCTGACATCGGATTTCACCAGGGCGGCAGTTTGTATCTTTGCGAGAACCAGGATCAGCTCAGCACCTATGGAAATTTTCTTAAAATCGCCGAGAACCATCAGCTCGAAACACAAATACTCAACAGGGATAGGCTATACAAGTTGTTACACAATACGCCGGAAAATTGGTATTCGGCTTTGTATACACCAACCGATGCCCGTGCTGAACCCACCCGGGCGGTACCCGCCATTGCAGGAGCCTGTCACTCTGCAGGTGTGAGTATTATCGAGAATTGTGGCGTCGAGAATATTTCATTCCGCAATCGGCAGGTTGAAGGTGTGAATACCGACCAGGGATTTATTAATTGTAATCGGGTGCTTTGCTGCTCGGGACATTGGTCGGCCAAACTACTTGACCAGGCCGGCATTCAAATACCCCAACTCTCGGTAAAGGCCAGTGTTGGCAGAACCGCACCGGCACCACTACTATTCGAAGGTAATGCATCCGGCAGTAATATTTCGTTTCGATGTAGACAGGATGGTGGCTATACCATTGCCATGACTGATTATCTGGAAGTGATACCGAGTATTCAAAGCATAAAACATATAGGCACTTTCTGGCCTCTGCTACAGGCTGCTAAGCATAAATTAAGACTGCGCTTCTATGACGAAACCGCCCATGTTAACCCGTTTACCGACGAGGCCGATTACAAAAGATTACCTGCAAACCGGGTATTGAATCCCAAGCCCGGCACCCAGGCGTTAACCCGGATGCGACAGATACTGGATCTCCGATTGCCTGTTTTACGGGATATCCCGATAGTCGAAAGCTGGTCCGGTATGATCGATGCGATGCCCGATGCAGTGCCGATACTGGATAAAGTCGACAATATCAGTGGCTTGTTTGTAGCGACCGGGTTTAGCGGTCATGGGTTTGGTATCGGCCCTGCCTGTGGAAAAATAATGGCCAGTCTGATTGAGGCCAAATCACCCGGCCACGACATCAATCGTTTTAGACTTTCACGTTTTAGCGATGGCAGTAAATTAATTCTCGGGCCTTCTATATGACTCGGTCTAAAAATATACTATTCTATTTTCCCCAGGAAACTAATCGGTATCGATGCGATCACTGACCGCGTGATTACACAGGGGTAGTCTGCGTCTATAGCTATGAAATTCGGCTGTCATTGCGTTACAAGTCCGATGTCCAGGGACTCGTAAAAAGCCACAAAAACTACCACTGATAAGCTGGAATGGTTGCTGCTGACCATCGATAATCAGTTAGTGGAAGTCGATCTCGCGGAAATTGAATCAATGCAGGCGATTACTGCCAACAGCCATTTCGATCGGATTGATTTTTTATAATTGGCAAGTCCCAATCAGACCGTCTATCTAAACGGTAAAACGTAAGTATTGTAATACTGATTTGCGAGGCGATGCCCATCCGCTATCTGCGCAGGATTCAGGTGGGCTTCAATTTTTTTCATTTTGCGCATTGCATATTTGGACTGTTGTGCAGCGGAAACCTTGCACCAGGCATAAGCTTTAATATAATTTCGGCCGACGCCCAGGCCCTTGGCATACATCGTACCGAGACGATGCTGTGCTCGCCGATAACCTCGTTTCGCCGCGTGTTTATACCATTTTACGGCCTGTTCGTAGTCGCGGGTTCGCCCCCTGGCCTGATGAAACATTTGCCCAAGTTCGAATTGTGTCGCACAGCTTCTATCTTCTACATACTGAACCATAATTGCACCTTACGTTCTGCAGTTTATCTCCGTACTTCCATGCATCTAAGATTAATCCATAACAGTTTTAATTTTTGTGATCGCTTCGGCTAATTGTCGAAAAACCAACGGCATTGGCTGGCTGTCCTGTCAATCTCCTGAACCCTTGATGCTAGACCAGAAATCGCTTTTTTCCAGCATAAATAGTCGTTCAGCGAACAATTTACTTCTCCATTGATTTGATCCAGGACCGATTCCAATCCATGACCTTTGACGGTAAGAGAATTGCTTAGCAGCCTAATTCAAATCACCAACTTCCCGAATGGGCGGCATCGGACAATCGAGGCAGCTCGAAATTGTCCGCACCAGTTCAATGCCTTTGGTGGTTGTTTTGCCATCTTCTAGTATGACAGTGACACAGGCCTTCAACAGTCCGGGCTTCGCCAGCGGTTTTAGCCGCATTAATTTATCCAGCGAACGATTCAACATTTCGAGTTTAAGAGCTCTACGGGGCAGCATTTCATGCCTGTCCAGCCCACTTTGTTTTGCCCCGGAAGCAAATGCCTTGCGGGCTTCTTTATCGGCCTTGTGTTCTATATAGGCTATCAGCGACAAAATCGTTGCAGTTTCATCTTTGAGCACCTCAAGACTGCCAAATTTCGCAGACCGTAATTTGCGAAATCCGAAATGTTGATCCAGTTGCTGAATCAGAAATCGCTGAATTATCCATTCATTCAGATTAACCGATTTATCCGAGTGAATCATATTGTGGACCCTATTTTTAAACTGCACAAACTGATTGGGCGACATCTCCCGCATCGCATTCACTGCCAGTTCGATTAACGGTAATTTAAATCTTTCTTCCAGTTCTCTTACTTCGCTAATCAACTTGATTGTCAGCGCCTGAATATCCATATCGGTATGATCGAGTAGTACAGCCAAAGCCGCATCTTCATCCTTTTGCAGATTGATCAACATCGCGTAAATCAGCGCTTGCGAGCTATAGGCATCCTGCGCGGCGCCTCTAAGGACCGTCGGCATCGCTACGATGAGCTCATGAACGTAATCGATATTCTCCTCGTTCAAGCTGCCGACCTGGCTGATGGCTTGTTCTGCCGAAGTTAAGATAGCGGTCGTAACCGCAACCTTAGTACTCGACGACGGTTCAGATTTGGTCGAATCAGATGGAGCGAACCTGCTAATTTCGGACTGTATAAATTGCCCATCCCAACGGGGCTCAATTGCCCTGATGCGTTTTTCCAGCGGCGGGTGCGTGGCAAATAAAGACTGCCAGAAGCTGCTGATACCATTAGCAAAATAGGCATGGCTATATTCCGGAGCCGCAGGAGATTCGAGGTAAGAATTCAGCCCGGCGTTACCCCCGATTTTTTTCAACGCACCGGCTATACCATCCTTGTTGCGAGTGAATTGCACGGCCGAAGAATCCGCCAGATATTCACGTTGACGACTGACAATCGCTTTAATCCATTGACCGAAAAATGACCCGGCATAACCAATCACCATCAAACCGATTCCCATGGCTGCGATTGCCAGAATGCCGCTACCACCTTTGCTATTACTACTTCTTGAACGCCCACTAAAGCGCAACGACCGTACAATAAAATAGCCGATCATGCCGATCAGCAAAATACCGTGCAATACGCCAATCAGCCGAATGTTGAGCCGCATATCGCCATTAGCGATATGACTGAATTCATGCGCGATAACACCCTGCAATTCCTCTCTATTCAAACGCCCCAGGGTTCCGCGGGTAACACCGATCACTGCATTGGCGGGAATACGTCCTGCTGCAAAAGCATTAATTGCGTCATCTTCCAGCAGGTAAACCTTGGGAATCGGCATACCAGCTGCAATCGCCATTTCCTCGACCACGTTAAGTAACTGTCTTTGTTGAAGGTCGCTGGTAGCCTGCGAAATCAGTCGACCGCCGAGCATCTCGGCAACAGTCGCCCCACTGCCGGCCAGAGACATTGTTTTATAAAGACTGCCACCGAAAATCAGCAGGCAGACCGCTATCGCCACACCGCTAAATTCCCGCCATGAATAGTAGACCTGCAAGGTTTCAGGGGAAAACTGGAACTGCCCGGTTTTGACATAAACCAATAACCCAAGCAATAAGCCATTGGTCAGCAAAACCAGACCGATCACTGCCAGTATAAAAAGAAATATTAGCCAGACTGTGTTTTTTCGGGCCCTTTGCTGTGCTTCAAAAAAATTCAATTGACTTCGTATAGGTCATTAAAAGGAAATTTTTGGGGCAGCCTGAATTTCTGTTCGGTCTTCAAACTCGAGCAAACTGGCATCGCTCGGGTGACCGAACATGCCGGAAAAAATTATCTGAGGAAAAGACTGCCTATAGATATTGTATTGCATAACCTGATCATTGAATGCCTGCCGTGCAAATGCCACTTTGTTTTCGGTGCTGGACAGTTCTTCGCTGAGCTGCATCATGTTCTGATTGGCTTTTAGATCGGGGTAGGCTTCTACTAACAGGTTGAAACGTCCCATCGCGCCTGCGAGATTACCTTCAGCCTTTCCGAGACCTTGCATAGTCACAGTATCGCCCGGATTTTGCTGGGCAGCAGACAGATTGTCAGAAGCCGAATTTCGCGCATGAATGACCGCGTCGAGCGTTTCACGTTCGTGCTGCATATAACCTTTGGCTGTTTCTACCAGATTCGGGATCAGGTCATAACGTCGCTTTAGTTGCACTTCGATCTGAGAAAATGCGTTTTTGTAGCGGTTACATAAAGCCACCAGCTGATTGAAGATAGAAATGATGTAAATGATAATAGCACCAATAATAACAAGCACGACGATTGTCGATATTTCCATTAGAACTCCTGCTAAGTAGAAGATTAATTCGATCTGAACGGACTATACAAGATAGCTTCCTGTTTTCCACTATTTCGTTTTCCAGGTATTAAAACCATTGATTTCTATGGACTCCTGAAAGCAAGTTTCATAGTATCGACGACGTGAACAGATAGAGGAAAGAAATGAACGCAGACGATACGCAAACGCCGTTGCAATGTCGAAAGCAAGGCGGCGGTACGGAAACCATGAGAGGCTGGTACATCAAATCCGAAACCGGTCCACTTCGCGATGTATTGTTAGGCCCAGCGGAAAGCTTCCGTTGGCTGGGTCTCGAAAACGCCGAATACAGTTCACTGGTTCGCGACACCTTGCGTCGTGGTCGAGTATTCGATAAAGAACTCGCTGAAAGGCAGCATGCCGAAATGGTGGAAGCCTACCAAAACGCAGGCACTAATTGCCACTTTCTACCCGTCAACGAGGGTACTCCCTATCAGGTATACGCCAGGGATTCTTCATTCATGACACCCTATGGCGCCGTCATCTGCCAGATGGCGAATCCACGCCGACGCGGAGAATACGCTCCGGCACTCAGGTTTTACCTCGAAAACGATATCCCGATTTACGATATGGTTTCGTCCGGCAGCTTCGAAGGTGGCGATTTCAATATAATCAAACCCGGTGTCGCACTGATAGGTTATACCGATCATCGCAGTGAAGGCGTTGCCGCCAGGCAGATTGCAGACTGGTTTATCGATGAAGGCTGGGAAATCAAATTAGCGCCCATCGACCCCTTCTACGTTCATATTGATTTAATGGTGTGCATGCTCACCGAAAACTGTGCTGCAGTTTGCCTTGAAACCACTGAAGATGCCGTTGTTGACTGGATCCGACTGCAAAACATCGAAATCATCCCCGCAACTTTCGAAGAAACCATGACACTGGGTTGCAATGTCGTCGCGCTCGGTAATGAAAAAGTCTTGTCGACACTCGGCGCCAAAGATTTAAACCAGAAAATGCGCGCCATCGGACTCGAAGTCTACGACCCCGATATGACCATGTTTACCTGGGCTGGCGGCGGTGTACACTGCATGTGTCAACCTTTGCGACGGGAGGCCGATAAATAAGCGCCTTTGCCGGATTAAATTTGCTGGCCATTTTGTTACCTGTACGAATGACGGTCAGTAAGGGCTAATTGAATTCTATCGCTATCGAAGGACTCGACAAGCAGTAAGCGGTTGCTTCGGAAGTCTGCCAGCCAAGGGATCAACTTTTCATCTCAAAGGAATTCTGTCGGGTTATCACAGTTATATTCCACGATTGCCATTGCTTAGCCTTTCTTGGCACAGATCATTTATGGCTCAGGCCCTGATATAAGAGCAACGTCGGTAGTCTTTCTGACTTATCTCAATTCGAATTATTCTATTCCGATTATTAATATAAACCCTTTATAAATTCAGTATTTTTCATACCACCATGCCCTTATAATGCCGCCCATGTCAGAATATCTGTTGCTTTTTATCGGTACTGTATTCGTCAACAATATTGTGTTGGTGAAATTTCTTGGTCTGTGTCCGTTCATGGGTGTATCGCGGAAAATCGAAAGTGCGATCGGCATGTCGGCGGCAACCACTTTTGTGCTCACGTTGTCTGCGGTCTTGAGTTATATGATTAACAGCTGGATTCTGGCTCCGCTTGGTCTGGAATTTTTACGCACTATTGCGTTTATTATTGCGATTGCCGCCGTGGTGAATTTCACCGAAATGGTCGTACACAAAACCAGTCCGCTACTTTATAACGTGCTCGGCATATTTTTACCTTTGATCACGACAAATTGCGCAGTACTCGGTGTTGCCTTGATCAATGTTCAGGACCAAAACAACTTCATGCAGTCGTTAATTTATGGATTCGGAGCGGCGCTCGGATTTTCACTGGTGCTGATTTTATTTGCCGCGTTGCGTGAACGCGTGAATGTCGCCGATGTCCCCAAACCATTTCAGGGTTCTGCCATCGGATTGATCACAGCAGGGCTGATGTCACTGGCCTTTATGGGGCTAACCGGCCTGGTCAAGGTATAGAAGAGGTGCCCCTCAGGGTTTTACGCTAATGCTGACCGCAATACTGACGATAAGTTTGATGGCGGGCGTATTCGGCCTGATCCTCGGCTATGCGGCGATTCGATTCAAAGTCGAGGGTAACCCTGTCGTCGATCAGATCGATGCGTTGTTACCACAGACGCAATGCGGTCAGTGCACCTTCCCCGGCTGCCGCCCCTACGCCGAAGCCATCGCCAATGGTGAGGCGCCGATTAACCAGTGCCCGCCCGGTGGTCAGGCAACTATTGTTGCACTGGCCGATTTACTCGAAGTCGAAGTACTGGAACTCAATGCCGAACACGGTGAACACAATGATATCCCGCTGGTTGCCGTCATCGACGAACAAACCTGCATCGGTTGCACGCTTTGCATTCAGGCCTGCCCGGTGGACGCCATTCTCGGTTCCGCCAAACACATGCATACCGTTATCGAAGACGAGTGCACCGGATGCGAACTTTGTCTACCACCCTGTCCGGTGGATTGCATCGACATGGTGCCGATCAAACAATCGATTGACGACTGGAAGTGGACGACACCGGATATGACCCAGGAGCTGGCCGGTGAGCATTAAATTGTATGAATTCCACGGTGGTATGGGTCTCGTCGGTCACAAGTCCGAGTCACTGACACAGGGTTTGAAACAGGCAAGTTTACCGGAGCAGTTGTTCCTGCCGTTAAAACAGCACATCGGCGATACTAACAAACCAGTAGGGGGTGTGGGTGAGCAGGTCCTGGGTAATCAGCTCCTGGCCGGGAGTTCCTCCCCCATATGCGCACCGATTCATGCGCCGACCTCGGGCACAATCAGTGCGATCGGCAGATTCCCGATACCGCATCCGTCTGGACAGGCCGACAGCTGTATCGTCATCGACGTCGATGGCCTCGACGAGTCCATTATCGACGAATCAGCACCCAATGATGAAATGACTACACCAGAATTAATTAGCCGTATCCGTCGCGCTGGTATTGTCGGTCTCGGTGGCGCAGCTTTCCCGACCTCACCGAAGCTTTCCCGTGGCAACAACGTCGGCATTGAAACCCTGATTATAAACGGCGCAGAATGCGAACCCTATATCACCTGCGACGATATGCTCATGCAAACTTACGCTAGCGATATCATTTGTGGGATCGCTTATTTACAACGTATTTTCGACCCCAAACAAACACTGATCGGCATCGAAGACGACAAACCGAAAGCAATCAAATCGGTTCTCGAGGCACTCGAATCAAACAAACTGGGGAAAACCCAGGTTGTTACTATTCCGACTATTTATCCTTCCGGTGGTGAAAAACAGTTGGTCAGGATTCTGACCGGAAAGGAGATTCCAAAAGGAAAACTGGCCTTTGATACTGGTCTCTATTGTCAAAACGTCGGCACCTGTGCGGCGATTGCGCGAGCGCTCGATCAAAACCTGCCGCTAACTTCACGCATCGTCACCTTGTCGGGGGATGGCGTTCAACAACCCGGAAACTGGGAGACACGACTCGGCACGCCTATCAGCCATTTAATCGAGCTTGCTGGTGGTTATAAAAACGCTAATCGCGGTTCAAAATACCTGGTCATGGGCGGACCGATGATGGGCTTCTCGCTCATCAACGATGCGGTACCCGTTATCAAAGCGACCAACAATATTCTGGTCATGCAGCGACCAGCCATGCCGCAAACTCCGGGTTATCATAGTGAGTGTATTCGCTGCGCGCAATGCGCCGAAGTCTGCCCTGCACAACTAATGCCCCAGCAACTGTACTGGCAGTCGCGTGCTAAAAATTATGATCGGTGCGAGGAGTATCATTTATCCAGCTGCATAGAGTGTGGCTGTTGCTCTGCGGTCTGTCCGAGTCAAATTCCATTGGTGCAATATTACCGCGCTGCCAAAAGCGAAATTCGTGTGGCCAAACAAACACTTTTTAAATCGGATCGCGCGCGTATCCGTTTCGAGTTTCGCGAGAAACGTCTGTTACTGAAAAAACAGCAGGACGAAGAGCGTAAACGTCTGAAACGCGAAGCTCTGAAAAAGAAGCACCCCAAAATAGCAGGCAATATAAGGGCCCTTGATCCGGTACAGGCGGCACTCGAAAGAGTTAAGGCAAAAAAGCTGGCGCAGCCTGTTGAGCCGAAAAACACCACTAATCTGACACCCGCACAGCTAAATAAAATAGAAGAAGCCGACGCACGACGGCGCGCGGCCCGCGAGCAACACCCATGACCTCGGTACTGGTTTCATCGCCATACGTGAGTCCGAGCAAGTCGCTGCGGCAGTTGATGATTAATGTGCTTATCGGATTAATACCCGGCACCCTCGCCTATATCTGGTTTTTCGGACCGGGTGTATTGGTCAATATCGCCATCGCGACAGTTTTTGCAGTGATCTTCGAAGCACTGGTTTTATTCTTGCGTCGGAAGCCCATCAGACCACATTTAACCGACTTCAGTGCGGTGGTATCGGCCTGGTTATTTGCACTTTGCCTGCCAATGCATTCACCCTGGTGGCTGGTAGTGATCGGCATCGGCTTTACCATGATTGCGGGCAAGCATGTTTACGGTGGACTCGGTTTTAATCCATTTAACCCGGCCATGGTAGGTTATGTTGCACTGCTCATATCCTTCCCGAAAGAAATGACGTCCTGGTACCTGCCCGAAGCCATTAGCGGACAGTCACTCAGCCTGGCTGATTCAATCGCCTACGCGCTGGGACTCGCGGATATCCAGCAATGGGATGCGTTGAGTTCGGCAACACCGCTCGATCAGTATAAAACCGGGTTAAAGCAAAACCTGTCCGCTGCCGATATTCGGCTTTCACCCGTGTTCGGCAATTTTATCGGGGTCGGCTGGGAATGGATAGCTGGCGGCTGGTTAACCGGCGGTATCTGGTTACTGCTGACCCGCACGATTTACTGGCATATTCCTGTTGCAGTTTTAAGCGGCCTTGGTGGGATTTCGCTAATATTTTTTCTGTTCAACCCTGAATCAGTTGCATCGCCAGTTTTTCATCTCTTTGCGGGCAGTATTATTATCGGCGCATTCTTTATTGCAACAGACCCGGTTACCGCTGCAACTACCAATACCGGACGCATTTACTACGGTCTAATGATCGGCATGCTGGTTTATATCATCCGTAACTGGGGTGGTTACCCCGATGGCGTCGCCTTCGCTGTTTTGCTCGCCAATATGTGCGTGCCATTCATCGACTATTACACCCAGCCGCGTATATACGGCGACCATGGGTAGTCGTCAAATACTGCTATCGGGTTTATTCCTGTGGATATTCGCGGTACTCGGTACCGGTATAGTCGCCGTTACCGAAGATACAACGCGTGACAAAATTGCTGAAAACGAACGACATGTTTTACTGCGAAACCTGTACGCGTTACTGCCCGCTAAAAAATTCGACAATGATATCGTTGACGACACCAAACAACTCCCCGCCTCGAAACTACTCGGTAGTGAGCACAGCACCATCGTTTATCGCGCCCGCCTCAATGGTGAACCGATCGCCGCTATTTTTAATAGTATCGCGCCGAATGGATATAACGGCAATATCTATTTGTTGATCGGTATTTATCGCGATGGTAGTTTAGCCGGGGTACGCGCCGTAAAACACCAGGAGACACCCGGACTCGGTGATGCCATCGAGCGTCGAAAAAGTGACTGGATTTTGGGATTTAAGGAAAAATCACTGACTAGTCCAAGCCGCGATAGCTGGGCGGTAAAACGTGATGGCGGCGTGTTCGAACAGTTCACCGGTGCTACTATCACGCCACGCGCCATCGTTGCCGCGGTAAAAAACACGTTAATTTATTACCAACAAAATCGAGATACCGTTTTCCAATAAAATATGACAACCCATACTGAAATCGCCGAAAACGGTCTGTGGAAGAACAATGTTGCCTTAGTGCAATTACTGGGGTTGTGCCCGTTATTGGCGGTTACAAGCACACTGGTTAACGGTATCGGTCTCGGCATCGCCACCATGACGACGCTCGTGCTGTCAAATACGCTGGTATCGCTAATCAGGGGTTTCGTCCGCAGCGAAGTGCGCCTACCGGTATTTGTCTTGATCATCGCCAGCGTGGTTACCATAATCGAACTAATCATGAAGGCCTATTTCTACGATCTCTACCTGGTGCTGGGAATTTTCATTCCACTCATCGTCACCAACTGCGCCATCATCGGTCGCGCAGAAGGCTTTGCCTCGAGGAATCCGGTCGGCGCATCGGCACTCGATGGTTTCATGATGGGCATGGGCTTCATGGTGGTACTAGGATTACTGGGGGGTATGCGGGAAATCATTGGTTTCGGTACTCTATTTGCGAATGCCGAACTCATGTTCGGTGATGCCGCCAAAGCATTAACCATCGTTTTCAATGCCGACTACGGTGGTTTCCTACTCGCGATTCTGCCACCGGGCGCTTTTTTCGGCCTGGCTTTTTTAATCGTCATTAAAAATGTGATTGATAATCGTAAAGCGGTAGCTGTTGCCATTGTCGGTGGGTTACCCGACGGATCATGAATAAACAGAAAAGACACGAAATCTTTAGCCGCTTTCGTGAAAATAACACAAAACCTGATACCGAGCTCGCCTATCATTCGACCTTCGAACTACTCATCTCGGTGCTGCTTTCCGCGCAGGCAACGGACGTTAGCGTCAACAAAGCTACAGAAAAACTGTACGCGATCGCGAATACTCCGGAAAAAATATTCGCCCTCGGTGAAGAAGGGCTAAAGCATTATATCAAAACCATTGGCCTGTTTAATTCAAAAGCGAAAAACACCATTGAAACCTGCCGCATACTCATCGACAAACACCATTCGCAGGTACCTGAAGATCGCGCTGCTCTCGAAGCCCTGCCCGGTGTTGGTCGCAAAACCGCCAACGTCATACTCAACACCGCGTTCGGCCATCCAACTATTGCGGTTGATACGCATATTTTTCGTGTCTCGAATCGCACAGCTATCGCACCCGGTAAAGATGTGCTCGCAGTGGAGAAAAGTTTACTCAAGTTCGTCGAAGACGAATTCAAGGTTGACGCTCATCATTGGCTGATTCTGCATGGCCGTTATACCTGCGTCGCTCGCAAACCACGTTGTAGTAGCTGTATCATCGAGGATCTTTGCGAATACCAACAGAAAACTTTGGACTGACCTGGTGGTCGAACAACATAGGTATGATGGTTACAGAGCACCCCAGATAATTTGGGTCAAGGCGCAGCACGCAGGGAAGGACCTGTCCTTTTCAAGGGCTGCAACGCAGTGCCAGGTTATCTGGGGTGCTCCCTTCGGGCGTGACGTGAAGCGATCATTCGCTTTATTGCGCCTTTTGACAAGGTCTGGGCCATTGCCTGCAAGGCGCGTCGTGCGACTAACCACTTCACGTCTCGCTGTATTCCTCATACCTATGTTGTTCGACCACTAGCCTATGTTTCAATCACGCGACCAGGTTCGCCAGGTATATCTCGATGTCTGGTCAAAAATGCAGGGTAAAAAACTGCTGGAGCCGATGGAGGCGATCATTGCCGATATCATTCAATCGCATCCCGAGTATCACAATTTGCTGGATAAAGGCGAGCACGCCCGTGACCAGGATTTTTTACCCGAACAGGGTAAAACCAATCCTTTCCTGCACATGGGCATGCATATAGCGTTACGCGAGCAGGCTAACACCGACCGACCTGTTGGCTTCAGAAGCATCTACCAAAAACTCTCAGACAAACACGGCCAGCACAAGGCCGAACACGCGATGATGGAGTGTCTCGCCGAGGCATTGTGGCGTTCGCAAAGGGATAATCTGCCGTTTGATGAAATAGCTTACGTGAGTAGTTTGGAAAAGCTTTAGATCGAACCCTGCCGCATCCAATACACCGGGTAAAATTCTGATTTACCTTACCTGACATCGCCTATAAGCTTTCATTGAAATAACGTTCTTCGTGCGAAACTGTTCAATATGAATCTACTACCACCAATCAATGTCGGCCAGGCAGTTATAAAGTTACTCGAACAATACGGCATCGACACCATATTTGGTATTCCCGGGGTACACACACTCGATTTCTGCCGCGGCCTTAACATCAGCTCTATCAACCACGTGCGGGCGCGCAACGAACAAGGAGCCGGTTTTATGGCTGACGGTTACGCACGCGCTTCGGGTCGCCCCGGCGTCGCACTGGTGATTTCGGGACCCGGTGTCACAAATGCACTGACCGCGATAGGACAGGCTTATGCCGATAGCATTCCGGTGTTATTACTCTCCGCTGATGCTGCAAGCCATACACTTGGCAAGGGCTGGGGTGTTCTGCACGAGGTACCATGCCTGACCGATACTACCGAACCTTTAACGGCGTTTTCTGCTACCGCATTGGCGCCTGGCGATGTACCCCAACTTCTCGCCAATGCGTTTTCTATTTTTGCCTCTGGTCGTCCTCGCCCGGTACATATCGCGATACCTATAGACGTCCTCGCAATGCCGGTTGAAAGCGAATGGCATGCGGTAAATCTACCTCAGCGACCAACGGCTTCGGCAGACAATATCAATACCGCCTGCCAGATGTTGTCGCAGGCCTGTCATCCGATGATTTGTGTCGGTGGCGGTGCCTGGCGTGCCGGAAACCACATTACCCGGATCGCCGAAAAACTTGGTGCGCCGGTGATCGCCAGTACCGCAGGTAAAGGCATACTGGACGATAATCACCCGCTGTCACTGAGCGCCGGCACGGTTCGCGGTGAAGTACAGCAATATCTGAAGAAGGCTGATGTGGTACTCGCAGTCGGTACCGAACTATCCGAAGTCGACAGCTTTGTTGATACCCTCGAAATCAACGGCAAGTTGATTCGAGTCGATATCGACCCACACAAAATGACTGATCTGTATCCAGTCGACCTCGCCTTAATTGCCGATGCCAGCGAGGCGACCAAAGCGATAAATAACGGATTAACGAATACGACTGCACGGGCGCAAAGCCGAACCGAGGTTGCTGAACTGAGAAAGGTGATTAGAAATAATTTAAATATTCGCGAATCCAGGCATTGCATCGCGCTGGATAGGTTACGCGAAATTCTCGACGACAACACCGTTGTGATGACTGATATTTGCCAATTGGCTTACACCGGCGCATTTGCGTTCAACGTGTCCGCACCACGCCTTTGGAACTACCCCGCCGGTTACTGCACGCTGGGTTGCGGCCTGCCCGATGCCATTGGCGCCAAACTGTCATTACCCGATACGCCAGTGATCTGTATTGCTGGTGATAGTGGTTTTATGTTCACGGTACAGGAACTGGTTACCGCCGCTGAATTGAATTTACCTATCCCCATCATTCTCTGGAATAACCATGCGCTTCAACAAATAAAGGACGATATGATTGCGCAGGAAATTGAGCCGGTTGGCGTACTCGGTCTTAACCCGGATTTCGTTGCACTGGCAAAAGCCTGTCATTGTTCGGCAATTACCATCGATAGCGCTGAGGGTTTGAGTTCGGCGGTGAGAAATGCCTTTGGCAACGATCGTCCGACGTTGATTGAAATCAACGAAAATGATAACTGGCTCGACAGCTGATCGATGAGCGAAGCACTCTTTGCGGCTTCGATCTGTCCCGCGGCGCTACCGGAAATAGTCGTCATTTCCGCCTTTCTTGACACCATTGACGGTTTACAACGCGAAGAACACGAAGCCTGAAACGCTTTTTGATTTCCTGTTACAATCGCGCGTCAAATTCCGGAACCATGATGGACTGGCAACAAAACATAGAAGAAGATGTGAAGCGGGCACTCGCCGAAGACCTGGGCGATGGCGATGTCAGCGCACTGCTCATCGATGCCAATCGACAACTGGCAACCCGGTTATTGGTTCGTGAAGATGCGATACTTTGCGGTGTCGACTGGTTTACCGAAAGTTTTCGCCAATGCGATAATTCCCTTCGAGTAGAATGGCTCGCAAAGGATGGCGACTTAGTCAGCGCCGACACTGTGATTTGTCAAATATCCGGCCCCGCTCGGCCACTGTTGACAGCGGAACGTACCGCGTTAAATTTTTTGCAAACCCTGTCAGGTACGGCGACTGTCACAAAGCATTATGCCGATTTGATAAAACATACCCGATGTCGCGTACTGGATACGCGTAAGACGATCCCCCAGCTGCGTTTTAGCCAAAAATACGCGGTGAGCTGTGGTGGCGGCTCAAATCATCGCATTGGTTTATATGACGCCTATTTAATCAAGGAAAACCATCTGGCCGCCTGCGGAGATATAGCAACAGCTGTTGCCCTGGGTCGTCAATTGAACCCTGATTTATTACTCGAAGTCGAAGTCGAATCGATCGACCAACTACAACAGGCGATCGATGCCCGCGTCGACCGCGCTTTACTCGATAATTTCTCTACCGAAGCAACCCAGCAGGCCGTTAATTTAAATAACCATCGTGTTCAACTCGAAGCTTCCGGGAATATTACCGATCAAAGCCTGATTGAAATCGCCGAATTAGGTGTTGATTTCATATCAATTGGAGCACTCACCAAACATTTGCGCGCGATTGATTTTTCGCTGCGGTTTGTTTAACCGTTGGATAGCGAAAACATTCATCAGGCTTCACCTGAAGATGCGGACAACACGGTTAAAGGTATTGTCGCATTAGTCGTCGCCACGTTGTTTTTTGCCGGACAGGATGCCGTAACCAAGCATCTAACCGAGACACTCCCAATTGCGCAGATCATTTTTGTTAGATTCTTTTTCTTCGCCATATTTGCATTGGTGTTTGCCGCAAGCAGGGTCGGCATCCGTACAGCATTTGTTTCGAGTAGACCGGGATTACAGATCCTGCGGGGACTGCTGATTGTCAGTGAAATATCACTGTTCGCCTGGTGTTTGCATTTCATGGGTCTGGCGCAAATGCATGCGATATTTGCCAGTTTTCCACTGGTGATTACAGTTTTGTCTATTCCCATACTCGGTGAGCAGGTTGGCTGGCGCCGGTGGATGGCAGTGGGTATCGGTTTTATCGGTACTCTGATCATTATTCAACCGGGCAGTGGTGAATTTAATCGATATGCAGTACTCGTGCTTTTTTGTGTTGTCATGTTTGCGGTTTACAATATTTTGACCCGTAAGGTGTCACGTCACGATCATTTTGAAACATCGTTGATGTATTTCGGCGTAGTCGGCTTTATAGTCTCGGCATTAGTAATTCCTTTTTACTGGCAACCGATAAGTTCAAGCGAGTTCATCTGGCTGCTGATCATCAGTACTACCAGCATCGCTGGTCATCTGTTATTGATTAAGGCCCTGGAGCTGACACCTGCCGTTATACTCCAGCCATTCAACTATTTTGTACTGGTCTGGGCAATCGGAATCGGCTATTTCGCCTATCAGGAAGTTCTCGGCGTAGTAGTACTGATAGGCGCCGGTCTGGTTGTGTTCAGTGGTATCTATATTGCTCGACGTGAATATAAGATAACGCGTAATGCTCGACGGCAGCTAAGGCGCTCAATGTATCCGCCCGAAGCTTAATCGATTTGATCACATGACCAACTCAATTTCCGGCGTTCACTTCCAAAACTTGTACCTGCACAGCCACTCTTATATTTTCTTCGAGACATCGGTTTTTCTAATGGCTCGAATTTTTCCCAGCCCTACCGGGCATCGGATAACCGTCGGCTGACATCGGCTACGATTTTCGCGACGACAATCTAACCAATATAATGTATTTAACCAATTGATTATATTATTTTGAAACTGGCGGAGAGAGAGGGATTCGAACCCTCGATACGCGATTAACGTATACTCCCTTAGCAGGGGAGCGCCTTCAGCCACTCGGCCATCTCTCCAAGATTTTTTTGATTGATAAAGCGGCGAGAAATCGCCGCTTTATATTACTTCGCGAAGTATTTTTCTAAGCTTGATTCCCAATCTGATCCTGATTTTTCTCAGCTTTGATACGTTCGTAAATTTCTTCACGATGTACCGCTACTTCTCGAGGTGCATTTACACCAATTCTTACCTGGTTTCCTTTAACACCCAAAACAGTGACAGTTACTTCATCACCAATCATTAATGTTTCTCCTACACGCCGCGTCAATATCAGCATAATATTTCTCCAATTTTATAAAGCACAGTAATCTAAACCAGTATTCCCATACAGGTGTTCCAATTTATTATTTTCCAGCCTGTATTTCCCAGGCTGCCGTATATTTTACCCAACATGCTTCTGAGTATCCAGCACGTATTTTATGGCAAAAAAACATTCTATATAAATTCGGATATAATCCAATCAGCCTTCCTGCTTGAGATCAAAGCCTTCGTGCAGGGCGCGAACGCCGAGTTCCAGGTATTTTTCGTCAACAACGACCGATATTTTTATTTCGGAAGTTGAAATCATCAAAATATTGATCCCCTCTTTCGATAAAACCTCAAACATACGCGCGGCAATACCTGCGTGAGAACGCATACCTACTCCAACAATTGAAATTTTGACGATTTTATTATTGCCCGATACTTCACGTGCATCAAGACTCTCAGCGGTTTTCTGCAGGGATGCCACAGCGGTATCATAGTCGTTACGGTGCACTGTAAATGTAAAATCAGTCGTACCGTCGGCGCCGACGTTTTGCAGTATCATGTCGACTTCAATGTTCGCATCCGATATCGGCCCGAGTATCTGGTAGGCAATACCCGGTGTATCGGAAACACCATTGATAGTCAGCTGGGCTTCGTCCCGGTTAAACGCAATACCCGATATTAAGGCTTGTTCCATAATGTCTTCCGCTTCGTATTCAGTGGTAATAAGAGTGCCTATACCCGCTTCAAATGACGATAGTACACGTAATGGCACTTGATATTTTTGAGCTAATTCTACTGCTCTGATCTGCAAAACCTTAGAGCCGAGGCTCGCCATTTCGAGCATTTCCTCGAAGGTGATGGTCTTTAGTCTCCTGGCTTCAGGTTCGACTCTTGGATCGGTAGTATAGACGCCGTCGACATCGGTGAAAATCTGACATTCATCGGCCGTTAAAGCTGCGGCGAGTGCAACTCCGGTAGTGTCCGACCCGCCACGACCGAGTGTGGTAATATTGTTTTGCTCGTCTATCCCCTGAAAACCTGCCACGACCACGATATACCCGGATTCGAGATCCTGCCGAATATTCGAGTCGTTTATCGATTTGATGCGCGCCTTGTTATGCGCACTGTCGGTAATGATACTAACCTGACCACCTGTATAAGATTTGGCTGGATATCCCCGTCTTTCGAAGGCCATCGCCAATAACGCAATAGTTACCTGCTCGCCGGTGGTGAGTAGCACATCAAGTTCCCGCCCTCTTACCCGTGGGTTAACTTCCTGGGCCAACGCCATGAGTCGATTGGTTTCACCGCTCATAGCGGAAACCACGATAACCATATCGTTATCGGCATCTTTATAGGCGATAACTTTTTCGGCAATCGCTTCGATACGCTCAATCGAACCAACCGAGGTACCACCGTATTTTTGAACCAGGAGAGGCATGAAATAGCTTTTGAATTGAACAAGTGTAAAAACGAGCGCGGATTATAGGAAAATCGCACTCGTTTGTATAATTTTAAAAGATATTTATCGCCTTTAAAGGTGATCTTCTACCCAGTCAGCAACCGAGGTCAAAGCGGTTGCCAGATTATCCGGTTGGTTACCACCTGCCTGGGCCATATCAGGTCGGCCGCCGCCACGTCCCCCACACTGCTCAGCCACCATATTGGCAAGATCGCCTGCCTTGATTTTTGCTGTTTGAGCTTTAGTTACACCGGCGATGATAGACACCTTACCATCGTCGCTACTAGCTAAAACAATTACCGCTTGCCCCAGTTTGTTTTTGAGCTGGTCAACTGTATCACGCAAAGTTTTAACATTCGCACCCTCTAAACAGGCTGCCAGAACCTTGATACCGTTTATATCAACGGCCTGTGTAGCCAGATCGCCACCGGCCTGACTGGCGGCTCTGGATTTAAGTGAATCCAGCTCTTTTTCCATTTTACGATTTGAAGCGTTCAACTGTTTAATCCGGGAAAGCAGATTATCGCGATCAGCTTTGAGTACCTGTGCCGCTAATTCAAGCTGATTTTCGCTTTTGATAAATCGTTTCAGAGCAGTTTGCCCGGTAACTGCTTCAATTCTTCGAACACCCGAAGCAATACCGGTTTCAAGCATAATTTTGAACAGACCGATATCACCGGCCCGGGCGACATGAGTACCGCCGCATAATTCCACCGAATCCGAACCTATACGCAAAACACGTACCTCATCGCCATATTTTTCACCGAATAATGCCATGGCGCCAGTTGCTTTGGCCGACGCCATATCCATTAATTCGGCAACGGTTCCCCGGTTTAGCCGTACCTGATCATTGACTATTGTTTCTATACGCTCAATCTCATCACCGGTAAGTGGTTGATAGTGTGAAAAGTCGAAGCGCAGCTTTTCAGAATCTACCAACGAACCCTTCTGTTGAACATGCTCGCCGAGCACCTGGCGCAAAGATTCATGCATCAGATGCGTTGCCGAATGGTTGAGCATAACTGCCAGCCGATAGTCCTCATTTATCTGAGCCTTAACCACTTTATCGATAGTCAATTGCCCCGATATCAAGAATCCGATATGCAGGTAAACATCATTTTGTTTTTGCGTGTCAATTACCTGAAATTCAAAATCATCGCCGGTTAGTATTCCTATATCACCAACCTGGCCTCCGGACTCTGCATAAAAAGGCGTGCAATCAAGAATAACAACCGCCTGGTCACCATTATCGAGCGATTTTACCGGTTCGCCATTTTGTATAATCGCCACAACCCTTCCATTGGCAGTCGACTGTTCGTAACCCAGAAAGTCAGTCCTGGCAATTCCATCCAGTTTGATACTATCGTTGACTGCACCGAATTTGCTTGACGCTCGCGCACGGTTTCTTTGCGCTTCCATGGCTACCTCAAAACCAGCCTGATCGATTTGCAGGCCTTGCTCACGTGCCACGTCGGCAGTCAGATCCACAGGAAACCCATAGGTATCGTAGAGTTTGAATACAGTATCGCCACCAATCGTATCGCCTTGCATTTCGACAATACCGTCTTCGAGAATGCGCATACCCTGCTCAAGAGTTTCGGCGAATCGTTCTTCTTCCTTTTGCAATACGCGCGATACATGTTCGACCAGCTTGCGTAATTCGGGATAGGCATCACCCATTAATTCGTCAAGCGTCGATACCAGCTTATAAAAGAATGGCTCTTTGCAACCCAGTTGATGACCATGCCGGGCTGCGCGACGAATAATGCGCCGTAGTACATAACCGCGACCTTCATTTGACGGCAGCACGCCATCGACGATTAAAAACGCACAGGAACGGATATGGTCGGCGATCACGCGCAGCGATTTATCTTTAAGGTCATCTGTATGGGTAAGTCTAGCGCCCACTTTAATCAGGGCCTGGAACAAATCGATGTCGTAATTATTATGGACATTTTGCAAGATCGCCGCGAGGCGTTCGAGACCCATGCCGGTATCGACCGAGGGTTTCGGCAAAGGATGCATGACGCCTTCGGCGTCTTTATTAAACTGCATGAAAACAAGATTCCAGATTTCGATGTACCTGTCACCGTCTTCTTCCGGCGTCCCCGGTGGGCCGCCTTCGATATCAGAACCATGGTCGTAGAAAATTTCGCTACAGGGACCACAGGGACCGGTGTCACCCATCGACCAGAAATTATCCGATGTACCAATTCGGGTAAATCGATCGGCATCGACACCAATATCGTTTAACCAGACATCGGCGGCTTCGTCATCATCCGCGTAAACTGTCACCCAGAGTTTTTCTGCAGGTAATCCAATCACATTGGTAAGGAAATCCCAGGCGTAATGAATCGCTTCCCTTTTGAAATAGTCGCCAAAACTGAAGTTACCAAGCATTTCGAAAAATGTGTGATGCCTTGCCGTATAACCGACATTTTCGAGGTCATTGTGTTTGCCACCGGCGCGTACACAGCGCTGCGACGTAGTAGCTCTTTTGTAGCTGCGTATGTCGGTTCCGAGAAAAATGTCCTTGAATTGCACCATACCGGCGTTTGTAAATAACAACGTCGGATCGTTACCCGGAACAAGCGGACTCGAAGGCACGATAGTATGGCCCTTACTCTCAAAATACTTCAGGAATTGATCCCGTAATGCGGCACTGGTGGTCATAAATAAGTCTGGATTGGCGATTACTGGCTGATACTGGCAAAATTCCGCCAGAGGGTAAAATAAATCAGCGGAATAATCGCATGACTGACTCGGGAGAAAAACCCCTATTTTGTAAAAACCGCGCTTGTTTCATTTTTGACGCGTAATCAACGGGGATATCCTCACCGAATTTACGGAGTCGTTGTTGCATCAAGCGATCCTGCCATTCCCCTTCAAATGCGTCGAGAAAAGTTTCGGCCAGATCCTGCGCTATACCTTTTTGTCGTAATTCGTGTCTAATTTTAACCGGACCGAATCCTGCATTGACTTTCCGGTTAATAAAATTTTCAACAAAGCGTTGGTCACTTTGGAGATTATCAGCCTGTAATTCCTCGATCGCGGCAAGGATGTCACTATGATCATGATCGTGTCGCTTAAGCTTTCGCAGCAATTCACTGGCCGAGTGTTCACGTCTGGCTAACAGGTTCATCGCAATTTTTCGAATGCTCTGTCGTTTTTTCATCGTCACGCTCCGATTAGTCGCCTCATATCCCTAAAAAACAATCTCCAATAAAACAAAGCCCCTGGTTGGTATTCCAATTAGAGGCTTTGGCCAGCAGGCACATGAAGCTGAGACTGGGGATGGTCAGGGGTTAGTCCGCTGCCTCTGCTTCCACCGGTGGGACGGTATCGTGTGCATCACTGTCAGCTCGGTCAACTTTTTTGGGTAGTAATTCTTCGCGAATGCGTTTGTCGATTGCATCGGCCATTTCCGGGTGCACCTTAAGGAAGGTGCGAACATTATCTTTTCCCTGGCCGATACGCTCCTCGTTATAGCTATACCAGGCGCCGGCCTTGTCCACCAGACCCAGCTTGACGCCAAGGTCGATTAACTCACCCTCGCGGGATGAACCCTCACCATAAAGTATTTCAAACTCGCATTGCTTGAATGGCGGGGCTACCTTGTTCTTAACCACTTTGACGCGGGTCTCGTTTCCGACGACCTCATCACCGCGCTTGATTGCGCCGATACGCCGGATATCGAGTCGTACCGAAGCATAGAATTTGAGTGCATTACCACCGGTTGTGGTTTCCGGGTTACCAAACATGACACCGATCTTCATGCGAATCTGGTTGATGAATATCACCATAGTATTTGAGCGTTTGATATTACCGGTGAGTTTACGCAAAGCCTGCGACATCAGTCTCGCCTGCAAACCCATGTGCGAATCACCCATATCACCTTCAATTTCAGCTTTCGGCGTGAGCGCAGCGACCGAGTCGACGACAACTACATCGACCGCGCCGGAACGCACCAGCATATCGGTAATTTCAAGCGCCTGTTCACCGGTATCGGGCTGAGACACGAGTAGATCATCGATATCGACACCCAATTTTTCCGCATAAGTCGGATCCAGAGCGTGCTCCGCATCGACAAATGCTGCTGCGCCACCGACTTTCTGACATTCTGCCACGACCTGCAATGCCAGCGTGGTCTTACCCGACGATTCGGGGCCGTACACTTCTATGACACGACCCCTTGGAAGCCCGCCGATACCGAGCGCTACATCCAGCGATAGCGACCCCGTGGAAACGACACCAATGGACGTATCAACGCTGGAATCACCCAGGCGCATGACAGATCCCTTGCCAAACTGCTTTTCAATTTGCCCCAGCGCCGCAGCGAGAGCTTTTTTTTTATTTTCATCCATATTGGTTACCTGATTTTGAAAAATGAGCGTCTAATGAAGGGCAAATTATCACATAATATGACGAGAACATAAAGAGAACTTTTAAAAATATTCATTTCTGCCAAATAATGCTTCTCCTTCATTCGGACGCATTATGCCAGGCAGGTAGCTCATAGCATGAGCCAGCTTGTACGATTGATGTTGAGATTAGAGGAGCTTCGATATAGCATCCTTGCCAACAGGACCTTTACCCAATAAAACCAGACGATTGAAAATCAGACCTGATCTTCCTAACCATGCCATTACTTATCTGGCAGTGTCCGTATTTATCGGGTTGGCTATTGCGCTGTCACCCGCAGCGACTCATCAACCCGGTTCGATTTATGCACAGTGGGCTGCGCTGTTCGGTCTGATAGCATTTATGACACCTATATTATTTTCGGTGATGAAACGTTCCGGACTCTCTGCCAGCCCACCATTGTGGTTTGTCACCCACGTGCTTAGTGCCTTTATCGGGGTTTATTTTATTTTATTCCATGCTGCCGGCGGTAACTGGCTGTCGCCACCCGGCGCAGTATTGTTCCTGATGCTGTTTCTCGTGATTCAGGGCACGTTTATACGGGTATCCCTTTCCAGTGATTTTTCCAGGTTATTTGCACGTTCGGCAATTGCAGGAGGTTTCGGTCAACCCGTTGCAATCGATAAAAAACACCTACAGGCATTAATCGAATACAAGCAGCAACTATTGTTAAAACTGGATGGGCGCGCCTCCGAAGCCTTGTTTTCACCCAATCTCCGCCACTGGATTCGACATCCCTGGCTCAGTCTACGTTATCAGAAGCTCATCGCCGAAGAAGCACGCATGATCGGCGCACGCGAATCGGCCGGGTTCTGGCTGGCCTGGTCGCGCCGGATACACATGATCGCCGCATGCCTGTTCTTCGCCGGACTACTATCCCATGTCATTGTAGTATTATTCTTCGCCGGTTATGCCGCGGGTAACGCTGAAATTGACTGGTGGTATATTACCGACTGGGGCCGCTAATGAACGCTAAAACAGAGCAGCTTGCACTGATGATCGACCTGGAGCGCTGTACCGGTTGCAAGAGCTGCGAAGCTGCCTGCAAACAGACCAATGCACTGGGTCCGCATACCTATCGTAACCGGGTGATGTGGTTCGACGAACAACAGGTACCTGTTGCTGACACTAGCCTGCCAAGACTGGACTTTCTTACGGTGACCTGCCAGCAATGTGAACGCCCGGCCTGTCTTCGCGCCTGCCCGGTATTTCCGAAGGCTATCCACAAAGATCTGGTTACCGGCGTGGTCTCGATTGATGAAAACCGATGCACTGGCTGTGGTGAATGTGCTTTGTCCTGCCCTTATGGCGCTATCGGTTATAACGCCGATAAACACCACGCGGTCAAATGCGATTTATGCCGGGATCGACGCGCCCGGGAGCTGGGGCCGGCCTGTGCCTCCGTCTGCCCGACGCGAGCTATCAGTTTTGGTAGACGTGAAAACCTGCTGAAACAGGCACAAGCAACTTACCGGGAAATTGTCGACACGGATTATTTTTTGCAAAATCCGGCGACGATTTACCTGAAACGTCCGCGAGATGCTGATAATCGACAAAACCCTCCGACAAAAAAGCATACCCCGGTTCTTATGTCAGATCACGATGCCCGCCGAAACTTAGGAGCGGAAGTCACCAGCGGATCGTACAGCAAAGCTGATAGACTCGAACAAACCAAGGAGTCTGAACGCATCGTCCCTGGCGGTTGCAATATCTGCTTCAACGGCTGCCCGGTAAAGTTCCATTTGCGTGGTGACAAGGTTGTCAATGTTTACGGCAACGACGAGGACCCACAATTTCAGGGACGAATCTGCCCCAAGTCACAAATGACTTTGCAACTTTATGACAATCCACATCGCTTGCTATACCCGCTAAAAAGAACAGGGCAACGCGGCAGCAACCATTTTGAACGGATAAGCTGGGAGCAGGCATTAAGCGAAATTGCCGCAAAGCTTTCCCAGATAAAAGACCTGTATGGCAGCGAAGCACTGACGATTCAATCCGGCTCACGCACCGGGGTGCTCAATATCATTGGAATCATCCCCATGTTTGCAGGCCTCTGGGGAACGAGCAATATTGCTACTACCGAGCCTTATTGCGACCTTGGCAAGGGCGTCGCATTGGGTCTAACCCAGGGTAGCGGCCTGATGCCGAATATCTATACCGAATCGGACATAGGCAGTTCTGAAGCTTATATATATATCGGCGATAATCAAGCTGAAACTCGTCCGGTCAATTTCGGCATGCTCAACGACTGGCGTATCAAAAATAACGCCCGCATGATTGTGGTCGACCCACGCCTCACCGCCACAGCCAGTAAAGCCGACGATTGGCTGCCGATTCGCTCCGGTACCGATATGGCGCTCGGACTCGGACTCATTCACTACCTGTTTAAACACAATCTTTTTGACAACGGGTTTTGTCAGCAATGGTTAATCGGTTGGCAGGAATGGCGTGAATTTGTCTTCGAAAAACAATACGATCTTGGCTGGACAGCACAGATAACTGACCTGCCGCGCAATCAAATTGAAGACCTTGCAAATACTATAGCAAAGGCCGACGGCTGTATGATTTTTCTCAGTCGCGGAATTAATCAACACACTAATTCAGCACAGACTAATCGAGTATTCATGTTTGTCGCGGCGATGACCGGTAACTGGGGGCGACGTGGTGGCGGCTATTTTAACGTCTCCTCGGAAATGGACTGGCAACCGCCGATTATACCTGAACACCGTAAAGCACCGGCCCGCGAGGCAATCGGCAAAAATCCGTCATCGTGGATGGAAGCCATGCAATTCGGTACGCCATATCCATTAAAAGCCTTGATCACCAGTAATAATCCCCTGGCACAATGGCCGAACCAGAACCGGGTTCGTAAAATAATACAGTCGCTCGATTTGATCGTACATCTCGAGTTATTCAAAAATGCCACTTCGGCCTATGCCGACTACGTGCTGCCCATGGCCAGCGGTATCGAAAAGGGCGGTACCACGCGTTTTGCCGAAGACCGACGTATCGTCTGGAATGATCGACTGATCGATCCACCTGGCGAAGCAAAATCCGATCACTGGTTCTGGATCGAGTTGGGTAAGAAATTCGGGTTTGACGATGTGCTGGAAGACGATTTCAAGGATCCACGACAGCTCTGGGATAAGCTAATGGTCCCTGCAACACCTGTTTTGAAAGAAGCCAGCATCGGTCGATTAACCAGCCTGCCTAATCGCACGGTCAGACTGCCATACTTCGCCCCCGAAAATAAGGGACTCGATCCGGTCTATATCACCGAAACGCACCGACTCAATCCCGAATCTACGCTTCGTTATCCGACCGATAGCGGCAAGCTCGAATTTTGCACAGAAAAACTCGAAGAAAAATTTAGCGCGCTGGGACTATCCGCCTTACCCGAATTTTACAGCGAGGCCGAGCAACTTATCGATCTGCCGCATATCAGGTTCGATGAAACACCAAAGGTATCAACATTTTTTGACAATGAAACACTGGTTTATGGCGGCACAATCACTAATAAAGCCAGCCCAAAAAATCGTAAATTCGATACCGAACTGCTTACCGGCCGGCCACCCGCCCCACATTTCCATTCCTGGACGCACTACTTTTGGCAGGCACAGGAAATGTGGCCAGAACTCTATTGCCAGATTCATCCAGACAAGGCGGCGGATTTATCGGTTAACGACGGCGACAATGTAATTATCGAAACCGAAAACGGCCAGATAAATGCGCGTGCCTGGATACATCTGGGCATTCGTCCAAGTAGTGTTTTTGTTCCGATTGGATGGGATCAACAACAACCCTTTCATCCCGCTTCGTCGGTAAATCATCTTTCCGGCATTAAGCTCGACCCTGTGTCACAGCAGGCGAATTTAAAGACCCATTTGTGCCGGGTTCGACGAGATGATTAGGTGATTTCCGCCAGGTAGGGTGCATTCCATGCACCACGGACAACTGGGGCAGCGAAAAATCACCCACCCCTCAGCATATCACTCAAACTCTCAATCGCAGTAACCAGAGTTGCCTGCCGTACTGCATCACGATCACCAGGAAAAACATAACGGCGCACCACCTGGTATTCCTCGGATCCAACCGCAATCCACACCGTACCCACTGGTTTCTCATCGCTACCACCACCCGGACCGGCTACACCGGTTACCGCGATCGCAAATTTAGCAGGGCTATGCCGAAGTGCACCATTGAGCATGGCGCCGGCCACTGCCTCGCTTACAGCGCCATACCGATCTATGAGTTGCGCAGGCACCGACAACATATCGGATTTTGCCTGATTACTATAAGTTACAAAACCCCGGTCAAACCAGGCCGAACTACCGGCCAGATCAGTTAAAGTCTTGGCGACTAAACCACCCGTGCAAGATTCGGCGGTACAGAGTTTTCCATCGCGCCGTAGTAAAATCTCCGCCAGATTCTCTACTATCTGTTGTGTAGGCATCGACATAATCGCATTATAGGCGATCAACAAACCGAATTGAAAATGCCTTTTATCCATGAATACCGAATTATTAAGCCCTGCCGGTACACTGAAAAGTATGCATTACGCATTCGCCTATGGCGCTGATGCGGTTTACGCGGGCCAGCCGCGTTACTCGTTGCGCGTACGCAATAATGAATTCAACAAACTGGAAAATCTCGCCGCAGCCATAGCAATAGCACACCAGCAGCAAAAACTGTTTTATATCGCCAGCAATCTCTCGCCACACAATAACAAAGTGCGCACCTACCTGAGAGACATGCAGGCGGTCATCGAGATGAAGCCCGACGCCATCATCATGTCGGACCCGGGATTAATCATGATGGTGCGTGAGCAATGGCCGGAAATGCCTATCCATCTCTCGGTTCAGGCCAATGCAGTCAACTACGCCACGGTGAAATTCTGGCAAAAGATGGGTCTGACAAGAATCATTTTATCGCGCGAATTATCACTCGATGAAATCGCCGAAATTCGTCAGGAGTGCCCCGACATCGAACTCGAGACTTTCGTTCATGGCGCCTTATGCATCGCCTATTCCGGGCGTTGCCTGCTCTCGGGTTATATGAACCACCGCGATTCTAATCAGGGCGCCTGCACCAATTCCTGTCGCTGGAAGTACGACGCTCATGAAGCCATCGAAACCCCCGAAGGTAATTTTGAAACACAGGATCAGGTTTTCCTGTTGCAGGAACAGGGGCGCCCCGGCGAATACATGCCCGCTTTCGAAGACGAACATGGCACCTACATCATGAATTCGAAGGATTTACGTGCTATTCAACATGTGCAGCGGCTCATCGACATCGGTATCGATTCGCTTAAAATTGAGGGTCGTACCAAATCACATTTTTATGTCGCGCGGACCGCACAGATTTATCGTCGGGCTATCGACGATGCCCATGCGGGCAAAGCCTTCGATATGGAATTAATGGATGAACTCGAAAGCCTGTCCAACCGTGGGTATACCGAAGGCTTTTATCGACGCCATGTGCCGAAAGAAATTCAAAATTATGAAAGTGGGCATTCAGTATCAAATCGACATCAATTTGTCGGCGAAGTCATTTCGATTAACGACGAGGGCAGTCTCAGCATTGATGTGAAAAATCGTTTCGCCGTTGGTGATACCATGGAATTAATGACACCCAGTGTTAATATCGAATACCAGCTAAAAGAAATTCGTCAGGATCGCAATGGTGAAGCCCTGACAGTCGCACCGGGCAGCGGTCACAAGGTTCGAATTCCGATTCCCGAAAATCTACCGAGGGAACATATTCATAAAGGCCTGTTATTACGCAGCCTGAATAAAGCCATTAGTAGTTAGTACATTCAGGTGGAATCTACTTCTGTGATGATTTGCGTCCAGAATTTGCCGGGAATCCACTCGCCGACTTGATCTTATGATGGTATTACTTTATGGTAATACCATTATCCAGTTATCATATCAAGGAGAAGATCGATGCACGCGAGTAAAATCACCACTAAAGGGCAAATTACCATTCCGCAGGAATATCGAAAAATTTTAGATATTCATCCTGGAGATAAGGTGATCTTTGAACCCGACGCAAAAGGCGGCTTAAGAATCAAAAAAGTTGACTCAAGACTCTCCCTCGCCGCCTATTTGAAAAAGGAAATTAAAATCAAGGCGTCAGATAAGTCAATTAACGGGGCTATCGCAAAAGGATGGGCAAAGCATGGACGCGATTGATACCAATGTGTTATTACGTTATCTCACTGCCGACGATGCCAATCAGCATAAAAAGGCGGTCAATGTTATAGAATCTGGCGATCCAAAACTGGTTAGTCCGATTGTTATAGCTGAACTCAGTTGGGTTTTAAAATCCGTTTACGAGCTAAAACCAGAAACGATTATTGAACTGATTCGGCTCATTGGAAATTGCGGGTATTTTTCCTATAAAAAGCCGGAGGCGGTAAAACTGGCTATTGAAGATTTTGCCTCGGGATTCGATTTAGCCGATGCCTTAATTGGTCGACTCAATAGCGAAGATGGTGCAAATACAACCTACACATTTGACCGTAAGGCCGGAAAGCTGGCTACTTATCGGTTGATTTAATATTCGAGTCTACTTTGCGAATAAAAGGCATGTCGGTAAATCCAGGATCTGCCCAGGATCACAGGTAGCATGCCCTCAATCCAGCCCGGCCACGTCATGATATACGTCCAGCACCTGCTGGGTATCGGACATTTAAGACGTATCTGGTTCCTCGCCTGTGCATTGGCTGAGCGGGAAATTGAAGTCGGCCTGGTTAGCGGCGGCATGCCAATAGATGGACTGACTCATCCCGGCGTCAACCTACACCAGCTGCCACCGGTTCGCAGTCTCGACAGTCGTTTCAACCAATTGGTCGATGATCGAATGAAACCCATCGATGAGTCCTGGAAAAAAAATCGTCGAAATCAACTGCTCGAATTGTTTAACCGTATAAAGCCTCGCCTGTTGATTACTGAAACCTTTCCGTTCGGCCGTCGCATGATGCGTTTTGAATTGCTGCCGTTACTACAGGCAGCCAAACAAAGGGGGGAAACACCAATTATAGTTGCCTCCATCCGCGATATTCTGCAACCGAAGAGCAAGCCTGGTCGCAATCAGGAAGTACTGGAATGGGTAAAAGCTTATTACGACAAAATATTGGTTCACGGTGATCCGCATATTGCCAGGCTGGATTTAACCTTTCCTTTGGCCAACCGGTTTGCGGACAAACTCAATTACACAGGATACATTGTCGACCCTGCCAGTAATCTCCTGGGCACTAAGGATGGATTCGACGAAGTTATCATCTCCGGTGGCGGGGGCGCGGCCAGCATGAAATTACTAAATACCGCGATCGCCGCGAAGTCGCTATGCAGTTTAAGTAAAAATCATTGGCGTTTACTGGTTGGAAATAATATCGATCAGGACAATTTTAAAAAGCTGCGACAATGCACCGGCGAAGGTATTACTATCGAGAGAAACCGCAACGATTTCCCGACTCTGCTAAACCGATGTTCTGTTTCGATATCACAGGCAGGTTACAACACCGTGATGGATATTCTGAAACAGAAAACACCTTCGGTGTTGGTTCCATTTGCCAAATCGGGAGAACTAGAACAAAGGTTACGCGCACATCAATTGCAAAAACGAAATCGTGCTGTATGTGTTGAGGAAAGTAGCCTGACTCCCGAAACCCTCGCCGAGGCGGTCGACAAAGCGAGACACCTGCAAATTGAAAGCTTTGATATTGACATGAATGGCGCCCACAACAGTGCTGGATTAATCAAGGACTGGTTACATGAATAAATCCATTGCCTGGCACACGCTGACTAACGAACTCGATATCTGGCATAGTGCTGGCAAGACAGCAACCTTCTGGTGGCGTGACGATGACGCGATTGAACATACTTCTCGACTGGAGCGGCTCGACCAGCTCAGCCGCAAACATCAGGTGCCCGTCAGTATCGCCGTCATTCCTGCTCGTTTGCAGGGGTCGCTGCCTGACTATCTCGAAGGACGGCATCACTTCCAGGTTTTGCAGCATGGCTACGCCCACCGAAGTCATGCCGCGAAAGGCGTTAAGAAAATTGAGCTCGGGGGAGAACGAGATAATGACGACATAGCTGCCGAATTGCAGGCTGGTTTCGATATGTTGAAGAAAGCTTTTGTCAGCCAGTTCGTACCGGTTCTAGTACCACCCTGGAATCGTATTGAACGACGTTGCTTTGATGTAATTAAAAAAACTGGATTCGCTGGCGTTTCTTCGATGTGGGCGCGGGAGGAAGCTTACCCCGCGCCCGGTCTGCTACAGGTAAATACTCATCTGGACCCGGTAAAATGGCGACATGACCGAGGATTTATCCACGAACATACTGCTATACGACAATTATATATACATTTGCTCGGTAGACGCACAGGGTATCTTGATGAAGACGAACCTACCGGGATATTAACTCACCATCTGGATCAAACCGATAATGTCTGGGATTTTTGCGACCGACTGTTCAAATGCTTTTCTGAACATCCCTCCGTAAGCTGGTTAGATGCGAGAACTATCTGGCTTTAAGGATAAGGTTTTGTAGTAACGACCGGGATAACCATCGCGCTCAAGTACAAATTCGTGCGCTGCACTCCAGTCAAACTCGATCGGCGATATTACACGCCTGTCCCAATCACATGCCATCGATTAATACGCCCTTTTACAGTGCGGCCACGGCAAATTAAATTGAGGCTCCTTATCCGCCCAGCAATTCCACCAGTTGATCGATTCCACCTTTCAGCGAAAAATGCTTGTGGACCCGTTTAAAACCGGCATTCGCCAGTTGCCCACGCAATTCAGGGTCGGTTATCAAAGTTGTTAACGCTTTCGACAAGGCCCGGCTATCCTGTTGCGGTACCAGCCAACCGGTTTTGCGATGGATAATCAATTCCGGAATACCCGAAATATCTGTCGACAGGCAGGCCAGTCGCTGGCTTTGCGCTTCCATCAATACGTTCGGTAATCCATCGCGATCGCCATTATTGGATATTCGGCTTGGTAAGACGAATAAGTCCGCCTGCCGATAAAGCAACAGCACTTCTGTCTGCGACAGCGCGCCTAACCAGCTTATCCGATTTTCCAGTCCGAGTTCTCGCGCCTGTACTTTGAGCGCTTCGAGTAACTCACCACCACCTATATGACTGAAATGCCAACTCAAAGCTCGCGGCAAAGTCACCAGTGCATCGAGCAAGTAGTCATAGCCTTTTTTGTCGACCGCGCGGCCCACAGAGATGAGCTGAACCGGGTTACTCGCATCGCTGCCACTACGGTCATTTGCTAACGCCGAATTTTCGCCAAAGCGCTCAAAATCGAGACCATGATACAACAGGCTGACTTTGTTGGTCTGATCTGTAAGGGCCTTTAAATGTTTGACATTTGCAGCCGTACAGGTAACAAGCCATTCGCAGCTACGAATTTTTTCCCGCTTTTCCCAGTCCTCGAGGGTCCAGATATCCTTGGCATGCGCAGAAATACTCCAGGGTATACTATTGATCAAACTCGCATAATAAGTCACCGACGCGGGCGTATGCATAAAATGCGAGTAATAATGGTGAACTGACAGGGGCATTTCATTGGCCAGCACCAGAGCCTGGGCAAAACGTCTTATTCGGTTCGCGGTAAAATCTCGTTTCAGGTCTTTAACAAATTGAGTGAAAGCGACCTTATACCCCGGATTTTCGCGTACCCTCCGCCAGGCTCGAACAACTCTGGGAATATCGTCTTTTACATATTCGGGCAGATAAACCACCGGGGCATCTATTTCAGTATGAACCGAGTGGACCGTCGAATCAGTCGGCTGACGCAGGGAAAATAAACAGAGATCGAATCCACGAACTTCCAGGGCACGAATTTCCTGAGCAATAAAGGTTTCAGATAGTCGCGGATAGCCTTTTAGAATGATGGCAACTGTGGGAGGCATGAGTCTGGGAAACTGTATTTGATTAATAATGTCCAATGCGCGATAGTACACGGAGCCCGGTACCGGTGCTATCGATAGCACTACATAGGAAGCTGCCGACTCTTACTAACTAGCCGACTAACAGGCACCCCAATCTTCACGAGCTATTCATAGTTTTTTATGGAACCTTCACTTTACCGGTATATATTAAACCACAGCCGCAAAGACCAGATTGGTCTGATCTTTCTGTCATTGATTTCTCTTCCGGTCATCTACATCACACTGGAGCTACCAAAGAGAATCATCAATATGTTGGAGGGCAAGGAAATGCCCGAGTCCATTCTTGGATGGGAAGTTGAACCGTTTAGCTATTTAATGTTTCTGAGTGTAGCCTTTCTTACAGCGGTGCTGGTTAATGGCGGCATTAAATATATCCTGAATGTTTACCGCGGCGCACTCGGCGAACGCCTGTTGAGGCGTTTTCGCTATGAGTTATATCAACGCATCCTGCTTTTCCCGATTCCCCATTTTAAGCGTGTTTCACAGGGTGAATTAATCCCGATGATAACTGCAGAAACCGAACCTCTAGCAGAATTCATTGGCGAATCCTACACCCTACCGGTATTCCAGGGCGGTATTTTATTCACTTATATTTACTTTATATTCGAACAGGATGTGCTACTGGGCTTTGCCGCTATCTCACTTTACCCGTTTCAGTTATATGTTATTCCGAAATTACAGAAAAGAGTTAACCTGCTCGCCAAGGAACGTGTCGCCATGATGCGTAGTCTTTCTGGCCGAATAGGTGAAACGGTTTCGGGCATTAACGAGGTTCATACCAACGATACCAGCCTCTTCGAACGTGCACAGATCGGTCATCGCCTCGGTATTATTTACCAGATTAGATTCGCCATTTATCGGCGTAAGTTTTTTATTAAATTCCTCAATAATTTCATCGCCCAGTTAACACCGTTTTTCTTTTATTCAGTGGGCGGTTATTTTGTACTGCGTGGTGACCTGTCAATCGGTTCTATGGTGGCTGTACTGGTAGCCTACAAAGACCTCGCAGGTCCGTGGAAGGAACTACTGCGTTACTACCAACGCAAAGAAGACATCAAGGTTAAATATACCCAGGTTATCGAACAGTTCAGCCCACCCAATCAGATCGAGCCTGCGCTCATCGATAATGATCCTGAATCGCCCCATATACCTCCGGGGGAAATTATAGCCAGCAGCATCAGTTACACTGAAGATGGCCTCTATTTCAGCGTCGAGGGCGCCAGTTTCAAGCTTAGCCTAGACCAGCATACTGCAGCGGTTGGCTTGAGTAACAGCGGTAAGGATGAGCTTGCCTGTATGCTGTCGCGTTTAATCAATCCCAGTTCCGGAGTGCTTTCTATCGGTCAAACCAACATGGCCGGGATGCCTGAGTCCCTGATAGGTCGGCGTATCGGCTATGTAGGACAAAACACTTATTTATTTACCGGTTCGGTACGCGATAATTTACTCTACCCTTTGAAGAATCGTCCAGTCCACAACCCCCATGTAATAGATTCCGCCGAGCGATCCGAACAACGTAAACTAGCCAAAAGTGCCGGTAATACCGAACACAGTATCGAAGACAATTGGGTTGACTATTCTCCGATTGGTATTGCAAATGAAAGCGATTTTACTCAACGAATCCATGACATACTTCAACTGGTTGAGCTTGACGACGAAGTTTATCAATTCGGCCTACTCTCACAGATAGAAGAAACGCAAAATACTGATCTGACTAAACGAATCATGCAGGCTCGCGGACAATTACGCGGAAAATTCCATCAAGCCGAATATGCCCGTCTAGTCGAGCCCTTCGATAAGGACAAATACAACACCAACCTCGCAGTTAGCGAAAACCTGCTATTCGGCACGATTCTTGACAATAATCTCGATACCGAAAAACTCGGCGAAATTCCCTATATACGAAAGGTACTTGACGAAAGTGACCTGACTGACGATCTACTTTCTGCCGGAAAACAAATCGCTGAAATCATGCTCGACCTGTTCTCCGATGTGGAACCTGACAGCGAGCTGTTTAAGCAATTCAGCTTCATCAGGGCAGATGATCTGCCTGAATTTCAACATTTGCTGGTACGTATACGGGACGCGAAACTATCTGAAGTAAGCGCAGACGATCAGGCGCGTCTGCTATCTCAATCCTTCAAACTGACAATAGCGCGTCATCGCCTGGGTTTAATCAATGACAAAATTCAGGAAAAAATACTGAAAGCACGGACACGCATTCGGGAGGAGTCTGCGCAGCACGACCTGAGTATTGAATATTTTGACGAGACTCGGTACAACCAACGTATATCCGTACAGGATAATATCCTGTTCGGTAAACTTGCCTACGGCCAGGCGAATGCTCAGACAAAAATCTATGAGCTTATCGCTGATATTATCGAAGACCTTGAATTGCGCCCTGATATTATCGATGCCGGTCTAGACTATGAAGTCGGCGTCGCGGGTGCCCGCTTATCCTCAGCGCAACGTCAAAAACTTGGGCTGGCGCGCTCCCTGATCAAGCATCCCGATCTACTCATCGTCAATGAAGCCACTGGCGCTATGGATACTTCAGCAGAACGTCGACTAATCGAAGGTATCAAACAACACATGGATAATCGTGGTATATTCTGGGTGCTTGCACGCGCACAACTGGCCGAGAAATTTGAAAATGTCATGGTGATGGAACGCGGGAAAATCACCGATAGCGGTAAATATAATCAAATAAGTTTGACCAGCAAGCCTTTGCAGCAGTTGCTGGAGAGCGGGTGAGATTTATCTTGTTCAAGTAGCGGTTTGAGTTATTATTTTACGGCTAAAAGCTGAATTTTTAGAAAGCTGCGACGTTTAATACTGCCGAGCAGAAAACGCGGCAGGGCGCGAAAAAAACGTGCAAGCGATTGATTTAGATAGCGTAGTGAAAAAAAATGCGCGGTCACCTTATTGGTGATAAGCACTTTTCTCATATAGCTAGATGAATCAATCGCTTGTGCAGACTTTTGTGATCCTGCTGCGTTTTCCAGGATTATTGCTTTCGAAAATAAATATGCGTGTTCAGCCAACGGTCACCCACTTCACGTTTCAAGCCACCCCAAAACTTCGACAGGTCGATTCGAAGCGGTGGCTGAAATAACTGCATACCGGCACCTGCGGCCATCGCGCATAAAGATTGGCGAGTAAAACAATTGATATGTTCCAGCGGATGAATTGCATCCAGTTCCGATTGCCAGCCGTGTCTTGACAGCATTTTCTCAACACTACGCCCATCGGGGACACGCAGATAAATTACGCCTTGCGGCTTTAATCTTTTGCTTAGATGATTCAGAACTTGCAAAGGCTGATCGAGGTGTTCAAACACCTGGTTAGCATTAATAAAGTCAAACCTCGGGCCGGGTTCCGGCAGCTCCCCGATCACTTCAATACCAAGTCTCCGGGCATGCTCGACGCGTTCGGAGGAAAGCTCTAGTCCTTGTACATGAAATCCGAAAGCCATTGCCATGCGGCTCCAGTAACCCCAGCCCATACCAAAATCGAGCAACTCAACCTGGTTTGGTAATCGAGCAAATAATCGGCCAATCGTTTGGAGCTGCCCGGCATATTGCTGAAATAGTTTATTTTTCGCCCATTGTTTTTTGTGAAGACTTTTTTGATTATCGACCCATTCGTCATACAACATTGCCTGTCCTCGCAGATTCAGTACATGCGCCTGAAACAGCAGGCCGCAATGGTGACATTTGTTGATTTGATAGGTCTGATCACACAACAGATCGAAATTGACTCTACCCTGATAAAAATCAGTTATAAAAGATTTTAACCGATCATCTGCATAGGCCAGACGATAAACGGGCTTATTGTCGCTACTCTCACAACCAGGGCATATTTTACGTTGGTAAAATTCTGTTGACGAATTAATCATCCACGAATACTGACAGAATTAACACGTTACTTATAGGGGTCAGCCGCGTCGCGTAATCCATCGCCAAAGAAGTTAAATGCCAGGATAATCAATATCACAGGAACGACCGGATACATCAACCAGGGATATAATGCCACGACGCTAATATTCTGCGCCTCGTTCAGTAATACACCCCAACTGGTTACAGGCGGGCGTAGCCCAAGACCGAGGAAACTCAAAGCAGTTTCACCAAGAATCATAGCGGGAATCGATAACGTCGCTGAAGCAATTAAATGGCTCATAAAACCCGGTAATAGGTGCCTGCCAATTATTCGACGTGGCTTAGCACCCATGAGTTCTGCAGCCAGACAATAATCCTCCTCACGTAACGCTAACAGTTTAGAGCGTACTGCCCGCGCTAGACCGGTCCAGTCGAGTAGGGCCAGAATGACGGTGATGCCAAAAAAAATCAGAATCGGGCTCCAGTTCACTGGCAATACCGCAGAAAGCGCCATCCACAAGGGTAATTCAGGAAAGGAACGTATAATTTCGATGATGCGTTGAACGGTAACATCAACCCAGCCGCCGTAGTATCCCGCCAATCCACCTATAACAATACCGAAAAGAAAACTGATCACAATTCCGACCAGTCCGATGGTCAGGGAAATTCTCGCACCATAGGTTATTCTCGAAAAAACATCTCGACCCAGACGGTCGGTGCCGAGCAAAAAGAAAGTACCGTTTTCGGGCGGACAGACTAGATGAAAGCTACCTTCGAATAATCCCCAGAACTGATAATTGTCAGCCTTGCAAAAAAAACGCAACGGCTGCACATCGGAGTGACGCTCGGGATAGTTGCGTTTCAGAATTTCCATGTCGAGTTCATATTCCCGACCATAGACAAACGGCCCAATGAATTCACCTTGATGAAATAAATGAATCGATTGTGGCGGCGAATATATGAATTCGGTATTACGCGTGTGTAGGTTATAAGGTGCAATAATTTCGCTAAACATAACCGACGCATAGTTTAATCCGAGAATAATGCCGCATATCCATGCCAGCCGATGGCGTTTGAGTTTCCACCACATCAGCCGCCATTGTGACGCCAGATAGTATTTTTCCTGTACCGGCGTCAATGCCTCTATCGAAGTCGGGTCGAAAGGTTCGCTGGAGATAAAATGCTCAATTCGAGCTTGCCGACTCATTTGGAGGCCTCGCCCTGCAATCGAATACGCGGGTCGAGTATGGCCAGCGCGACATCAGAAACCAGAACGCCGAATACTGTTAACACCGCCAGGAACATGAGAAAAGAACCCGCGAGATACATGTCCTGGCTTTGTAAAGCCGACAGCAAAATCGGCCCCGTTGTCGGCAAAGACATGACCACTGCAACAATCTCGGCACCCGATATTACCGTCGGCAACAAGTTACCAATATCGGCGATAAAAAAGTTAAGTGATACACGAAGTGGGTACTTGATCAACAGTCTCCCGGGAGGCAATCCTTTGGCGCGCCCGGTAACCACGTATTGTTTTTGCAACTCATCGAGCAGATTAGCGCGGAGCCGCCGTATCATACTGGCTGTCCCTGAGGTACCGATCACCACTACCGGTATCCACATATGCCCCAACACCGATAACAATTTATCCAAACTCCAGGGCGCATCTATAAATTCGGGAGCCATTAAACCGCCTATCGACGTGCCGAAATGTACATTGGCAAAATACAGCATCACCAACGCAAGCAAGAAATTTGGTGTCGCTAAACCGAGAAATCCGAGTAGTGACAAACCATAGTCACCCCAGCTATATTGATGCGTGGCAGAATAAATGCCGATAGGAAACGCAATCATCCAGGTAAATAATATGGTGACCACCGAGATCAGTATGGTCAAAAATAATCGATCTCCAACGACTTCGGTTACGGGTAGATTGTATTCAAATGAATAACCGAAATCGCCCTGCAACATACCGGTGACCCAGACGAAATATTGCTCATAAAGCGGTCGATCCAATCCGTATTCTTCACGTAGAAAAGCAATTTTCTGCTCATCAACCGATTCGCCCTGACTTTGTAATTCGGCAATATAACTTTCAAGGTAGTCACCCGGCGGCAACTGGATAATGACAAATATCAGCATGCTAATGACCAACAGGGTTGGAATCATGCTCAGCAAGCGGCGAACAATATAAACCATCAGCGTCGCGCCTGCTCAAACCAGAATGTATCGGGTTTATAAATGCCGAAGTATGCACCTGGCTCAATATTATAAAAGCCGACCTGCGGCACATTTTTTAAATATCGGTTGACTACCACCGGATGCAGCACACTGTTGACGACACCAATGCTATAAAGTTGTTCACTATGGATTTCGAGCATGCGTTGCCAGATTTTTCTCCGCCCGTCGCGATTCGTCGAACGCCTCCATAAATGAGTGAGTTTGACCAATTCATTGACCAACGGATCATCCGGTCTTTCACCCGACTGGCCACTACTTTCGTAATACTGTCCCCATTTCGGCCACTGATACTGGTATCTAGTGGTTGGCGCCAGTTCGGCGGGATCCGAATCGGCGGTTGGAATACCGTTTTCCAGACCCGACCAGATTGACATCACCGCGTCGCCGGAAAAAATTCGATTGCGGAAAACTTCACGCGTCGACGGCACGCTATAAAGTTTGATGCCAGCCTGTAACCAGCTGTCGTGAATCAGTTCGAGGATATCCGTTTGCTCGGTGCTCTCTCCAGCCGTCTGAATCAATATTTCCAGTGGTCGACCATCACTCATGATTCGCACACCACGATCGTCGCGTTTAGTTAGGCCTAAGCCATCGAGCAGTTGGTTAGCTTGCTTCAAATCAAACTGCGCCCAATTGTGCTGATACTCAGGTTTGTATAACGGGCTTGCAGGTAGTACCGTATTGTTACCAGCACGAGCAAGACCGAAAAAAATCACCTGATTGATTTCGAATCGATTAATGCCGAGTGATAATGCATGTCTAAATCGTTTGTCTCGCATCAATTTTCGCAGGGTTTCATCGTTGCTATTCAAATTAGGCATGAGCGCTACCTGCGCTCCTTTGCCAATCTTCCACAAACGAACCTCGAACGGATTACGCTTCTCAGCCTGCTTCAAAAACGTGTAGTTATCCATGCGCAAATAACGCGCCTGCAAGTCTGATTCGTCAGCACCGGTTTTAGCCGGTACCAGTTTTGCCGAACCTATATTGATGATCACTTTATCAATGTAGGGCAACTGTCGACCATTTAGATCGACTCGGTGATAATAGGGATTACGTTTGAATATAAATCGATCAGATGGCGGGTAAGTACTGTTATACCAGGGCTGTAAAGTCGGTAAATCGGGATTGGTCGCCTTGTAGGGCCGATCACGATTTACATGGACACCCATCCAGTTCCGCGCACTATATTGTTCGATTAACTCAGCGAGGCGTTCTTCAGATTGATACCGCTTATGAAACTGGCGAAGATAATGCGCAGGTTTATAAATATAAAGAGGCCTGGGTCCAGCCAGAGCCGGCACAAAATAGGGATTAGGTTTTGACCAGCTGTAACGAACCGTATATTTGTCCGGAAACTCGACCTGTGGAGCTTCTCCTTCGATCAACAATTTTTTCGGTGGGCCGCCTTTGGATAACTCTGGATTATTGGCGACATCTTGCCAGTAATATCGGAAATCCTCGCTGGTAAAGACATGTCCGTCCGACCAGCGATGTCCTTCACGCAGGTGCAAGGTAAATATGCGTCCCTCCTTGATATCGATGCCTCTTAGAATATCGGGATGCAGTTCGAGCTCGGTGTTATAACCTACCAGCCGGGCATAGCCATATATAACCATTTGGCGAATATCTTTTTGTTTACCCATTAACAGCCGCATTTCTCCACCATGCATACCGGGGCTGAAACCTTCATTGAAATCTACCAACTGAGGTTGATCGGGAATTCGTTTTTGTACTGAAGGTAATTCACCCGAATCAACCCGCGCCTTGAGTGACGACGTTTCGATTAATTCAACCGCATATCCCGATTGCAGGCTAACCAGTAAAAAAAAAGATGCCAGCCAACAATTTTTCATGCCGCCAGCTCCGAGGCATTACAACTGGCGGCCGCCCGCACGTAATGACCATTCCCCAGGGCAATAAAGGTCATGGCTGTATCATTGTTGATAGTAAATGGAGTCGGCCACAGTGATGGATCGGATGCAGCACCATCAGTAATTGCCGTGAAGTCGAGGGGTTGATTCAGTTCCGGGTTCGGCACAGCCGACAACAAAGCGCGGGTATAGGGATGAACGGGTTTCGCAAATAAACCGTCGCGCGGCGCCAATTCGACCAAGTGACCACGGCACATGACTGCAATTCGATCAGCAATATAATTGATCACGGCGAGATTATGCGAAATAAATAGGTAGGTGAGGCCGAGTTCCGCCTGTAAGTCCTTTAACAGATTTAAAACCTGTGCCTGAATCGACACATCAAGTGCTGAAACCGGTTCGTCACAAATGAGTAATTCTGGTTGTAGCGCCAGGGCGCGTGCAATGCCAATACGTTGGCGCTGACCACCCGAAAAACTGTGCGGATAACGGTTCAGAAACCGGGGATCCAGTCCAACCAGGCGCATAAGCTCGGTGGTGAGTGCGCGGTGTGCCTCGGCGCTGCCCATATTATGTACAATGAGCGGTTCGCGCAGGATATCAAATATGGTCATACGCGGACTCAAGGCACTGAATGGATCCTGGAAGATGAACTGCATCTTGCGTCGAAACGCCAGCAGATCATCACCTTCCAGCGCACGTACATCGATGTTCTGACCGTGATCGTTGTATACGATCTTGCCCCCGTCCGGTGTTAAGGCACGCATTATTATCTTGCTCAGGGTAGTTTTACCGCAACCGCTTTCACCAACCAGGCCGAAACACTCGCCCTGCGCGACATCGAACGATACATTGTCGACCGCCAGCATCTGACTCGACCGCGACCTGAGCCAGCTGCCACTGCGCATACTATAGCTTTTGCTAATGTCTTCGATATGTAAATGCGGTTGCTGCCGTGCCTCGTCGCTCCAGCTCAACTTATGCTGCCCAAGCGAACCTCTTTCAGATTCAATTTCACGAACCGGCACCAGGCGTTCGCCTTCATCCATATCAAAACGGGGTACCGCATGCATCAATGCTTTTAAATAAGGATGCTTCGGCCTCTCGAATAATACTTTCAGTGGGCCACTCTCCATAATCTTTCCGTGATACATGACCACCACTACTTCGGCCATATTGGCAACAACACCGAGATCATGGGTAATCAGCAATAACGCCATTCCCAGTTCATTTTGCAATTCTTTAATTAACTTCAATATACGTGCCTGAATGGTGACATCCAGCGCGGTGGTAGGTTCGTCGGCAATCAACAGAGTCGGATGGCATATCATCGCCATCGCAATCATTGCGCGTTGCCGCAGGCCGCCGGATAGTTCGAAAGGATACAATCGTAGCGCTCTTTCGGGATCGGGAAACCCGACATGGCGGAGCATTTCCCCGGTGAGTTTAAGACCATCCTGGTAACTTGCATCACGATGTAAAAACAATGCTTCGCTGATTTGATCACCTATCGTGTGGACCGGCGACAATGATGTCATTGGCTCCTGAAAGATAATAGATATGCTGCCACCGCGAATTTGCCGCATGGATTCACTTTCCGGCTCCAGAGCGGCGATATCAACCTGCTTGCCGTGATTGCAGGGATCGCTGAAAAGAATTTGACCCGCTGTAATTTCTGCAGATTGGGGCAAGATACCCATCACCGCCTGCGCAGTGACCGACTTCCCCGAACCCGACTCTCCAACCAGCGCAACAGTTTCACCGACATTTATTGAAAATGATACATCGCGAACCGCCGGTATCGGGCTACCATGTAATCGAAAATCGACGGCGAGCTTCTCGATGGACAGCAGGGGCTGCTGTTTATTTCTAATTGTGATTTTAAGACCCTCCCCTAAATACTTGTTTTTATTTTGATTTAAAATTTACATTTATTATATTCCCTATAGCTTCCATTGTAAGCTAGTAGTCTAACAACATAGGTATGAGGGATACAGCGAAACGTGAAGCGGTT
>CAZYYM010000010.1:0-54027 GCA_964651385.1 uncultured Gammaproteobacteria bacterium
ACAGGACATACCGGCAGAGGAATGTCCCCTGCAAGATGCCGGCAAGCTGCACAGCGATCTACGTGATCGCGAAACCGAAGTCATTATCGATACATTGCGTGGATTCAAGGGCAGTCGTAAAAAGACCGCCGAGAAGCTTGGAATCAGTCCCCGGACCCTGCGTTATAAATTAGCGCGTTTACGCGATGCGGGTGCAGTGGTGCCTGAGTGAAATCCGGCTATCCTTAGTCGAGGATTGTTGAGGACCGGCTCCGGGCGTCGGTAGCTGCATGCTTATAAAACCAGGCCATAAACGCTCCTGAGCTGATAGTAGAAACTAGCGGGAATCATGTAATCGACAACCGGAAAAAGATGACAAACCTCCCAGATATCCTGCCGGGGTATACCGTCGGGGCCTTCGTATTGAATCACACGAAAGCCGAATACCTGGCAACGTTGTCGATCGATTTATCCGAAACGCGACAGGTTCGAAAAAATTCTAAAGAATTCCTGCGATTTGTCGATTACCGTCCTATAACTCATTAATCGTAAACGTTGGCTTTGTAGAATCAAGCTTCAATTTAGGCATGGATACGCTGCTATTCGAGACAGTAACATGTTAAGTATCAAACACAAGTTTATCATTGCCGCCTTATTAACGTTTTTGTCGATGGCAGGGATTTTAGGATTTAACGAGTATACCAATGGGGAAATCAAGGCCTTTGGTACTGCTAAGCTGCAAATCAGCAAGGTACAGACCGCCGTGCTCACCTTGCGCCGTAACGAAAAGGACTTTCTCGCCCGTCTGGACCTGAAATACGAGGCTAAATTCAAAGAGAATTTTACCTTGTTGATGGATCAAGTCACGTTATTATCCTCCGCGCTTGTGGCGGTCGATCTCGACACCGGCGCCGTTTCCGAAATGAAAGATCTCTTCGGGCAGTATCAGGAGAATTTTCTCGCTCTGGTTGCGGCCAAAAAGCAGACAGGACTTAATCCCAAGGACGGGCTATATGGTTCTCTGCGGGATGCGGTGCATGCCGCCGAAAAAGATATCAAACTTGTATCCGATCCAGTATTAAATGCGAATATGCTCCAGTTAAGGCGTAATGAAAAAGATTTCATGCTGCGCCTGAACATGAAATATGTCGGCAAATTCGAGGATAATTTCAAGGTTTTTCAACAGGCGTTGGCGTATAGTGAACATGCGCAAGCTGCGCTAAGCAAGATAGCCTCGCTGATGAACCAATACCGTCTCGATTTTCTCAACCTGGTCGAAATAAATCAGGCAATGGGACTGACTCCGAAGGAGGGCCTGCGAGGAGTTCTACGCGAAAGGGTACACCAAAGTGAGGCGAAACTCGACGAACTATCGTCTACTTTGGGTGGGGCAATCGGCACGGAATTCGGCAATATCGACCGCCTGATTGTGAAAATGGAAATTGCCGGTCTGTTGTTGGCAATATTGGTGATGGCAACGATGGCCTGGCTGGCGCGGGGCATTCTGCCACCCCTTCGCGAGTTGTCGAACACAATGGCCCGGGTAGCCGATGAAAGTGATCTGAGTCTGCGTATCACCCTGGATTCCGGGGACGAACTGGGTCGAACAGCGAGAGCTTTCAACACCATGCTTGGAAGATTCCAGGAAATTATTGCATCGATTAGCGATTCGGCCACCCATATACACTCGACCTCCTGCGAATTATCGGATATTACCCAGGAAACCCATAGCGGTTCCCAGCAGCAACAATCCCAGACTTCACAGGTTGCCAGTGCGATAAATGAAATGTCGAGCAGCGTACGTGAAGTGGCAACCAGTGCAGCCGATGCCGCCGGTGCGGCTTCGGAGGCGACATCTCTGTCCAGGCAAGGCGCGGATACAGTGGAGACCGCGGCAAATTCGATTCACGCCCTTTCCAACGGCATCAAAGCGGCCGTCGAAGCCATCCACATGGTTGAAAATCATAGCAATAATATTGGTACAGTGCTGGATGTCATCCGCAGCATCGCAGAGCAAACCAATCTACTGGCCCTTAACGCGGCGATTGAAGCAGCACGAGCGGGCGAGCAGGGTCGTGGATTCGCAGTCGTTGCAGACGAAGTAAGAACCCTTGCCAGCCGCACTCAGGAGGCTACGCAGGAAATTCAGGAAATGATTGAAACCTTGCAGGATAGCTCAAAAAAATCGGTGCAGTTGATGGATCAAAGCCAACAGCATTCCAATCAGGGCGTCGAACAAACAGAAATTGTCGGTGAGGCGATCAAGGGAATTGTCAGTTCGGTCAACCGTATTGACGACATGAACAACTCGATTGCGTCAGCCTCCGAGGAACAGAGCGCGGTCGCCGTCGAAATCAACAAAAATATCGGTTTAATCAACGATATTTCGCAGCAATCTTCACGCCGATCCGATCAGACTGCCCAGGTTAGTGGAAACCTGGCCCGCCTGGCAACTGAGCTGCATACGCTCGTAGGCCAATTCAAAGTGCAGGAAATTCGCGCTAAAGAAGAAATTGGTACCGTAGAAACTGATCTGGCACAAAATTAAATCTGGTTTACCGGATTCAGCCGGCAGCCCCATAGCAATCTCTCGTCAAGGCTTGCGACTGAACGGACTTTTGTTAAACCTGGAAAACCCAGCAGGATCACGAAAGTCTGCGCAAGCGATTGATTCATCTAGCTATATAAGAAAAGTGCTTAAAATGCCCATGATAATATTCCGCGGTTCCAGCAGATAATATCTCTTGCTTAATCAAATTGGCGCGATTGTTGCTCCAGCATCTATAGAGATTGGTTTTATTAGCTTAAATGTCAATAAAATTACTTTTCATCTGTGTTCGACCGAATTTGGACGAACAAATGTCAAGAAAATGACTGAAGGGGACAGCGCATGATCAACCAGATACAAAATAACCTGCTCGGCCAGATGCAGGCTCTCGAGTCGATGGCTCAGGGGAAACCGGTCGATGCCGGGCAAAAGGCAGAACAGAGTCCGGGATTTGCCGAGATGATGCAGCAGGCTATCAATCAGGTTAACGACACTCAAATGCATGCCGGGCAACTCTCTAAAGCCTTTGAAATGGGTGACAATCGGGTTGACTTGTCTGAAGTCATGATCGCCGTGCAGAAATCACGCGTGTCTTTCCAGGCCTTGACCGAGGTACGAAATAAACTGCTGACAGCCTATCAGGATGTCATGAACATGCCGGTGTAACCTATGGCAGAAGCAACCATGAATCAGCAGGCGCTACCTTCTCCAGGTCAACAGGGGATGGTGAGGCGCAGCAATCCGATCGACACTGTGGCGCAATCGCATGTGGTCCGCCATATAGCCAAACTTGTCGGTCTGGCGGCAGCAGTGGCCATCGGCACGGTGGTAGTAATGTGGTCAGCGGAACCCAATTATGCGCCGCTTTATTCAAATATGTCCGGGCAGGATTCGGCACAAATCGTCGACCTGCTGATCTCCAACGAAATCGATTTTAAGCTCGATGCCAATTCAGGATCCATACTGGTCGACCAGGCTAAACTGGCTGAAGTAAGACTCAAGCTGGCGGCTCAGGGGTTACCGTCAGGTACCATGCAGGGACTGGAAATGCTACAGCAGGATCAGGGTTTGGGTACCAGTCAATTTATCGAAAATGCCCGCTATAATCATGCGCTGGAGGCCGAGCTTGTACGCTCCATCGAGTCGATTCGAAGCATTGAAACTGCCCGCGTACACCTTGCGATTCCGGAGCAGTCCATATTTATCCGTAATCGGACCAAACCAAGTGCGTCGGTCATGGTAAAGCTTCATTCAGGACGCGCACTCAACCGCGGGCAGGTCGATGCAATCGTGCGTATGGTAGCGTCGAGCATACCGATGATGGAAGCCTCCGAAGTGACAGTGGTTGATCAATTCGGACGTCTGTTATCCGAAGACGGTGACCCCGGAATGGCGAAAACAAGCAAGCAATTTGAATATACGCGTCAACTCGAAGATAGTTTTGTCGACCGCATTATTCACCTGTTACAGCCGATCGTTGGTGCGGGTAAGGTCAATGCGCAGGTAGCCGCACAGCTGGATTTCTCGGCGGTCGAGTCGACACGCGAAGCGTATGACCCGGAACGCAGTGTCATTCGAAGCGAGCAAATTTCGGAGGAAGAAGTACGCAGCTTCAGCGATGCGGTAGGTATTCCCGGTGCGTTAAGTAATCAACCACCCGGTGCTGGTACTACAGACCCCAAGGCGCCTGCCGATGGGGCACCTGCGCCGGGCGATATAGCAGCAAACCAGAACCGGTCTTCAACGCGGAATTTTGAAGTTGATCGCATTATCAGCCATACCAGTAATCCGGTTGGAACCGTTCAGCGTCTTTCAGTGGCTGTTGTCATTGATGACAAAACCAGCGTAAAAGATGACGGCAGTGTCGAGAAGATTCCTTATGCTGATGAAGAGATCGCGCGGTTTGTTAGTCTGGTGAAAGATACCATTGGTTTCGATGAAAATCGTGGTGATTCCGTCAGTGTGATTAATACCTCGTTTCTCGAAGTAGAGGCACCGGTTCTCGAAGCAGTACCTATATGGCAGAAAATAATAGGAGAAACCTGGGTAATGACGCTTGCCAAGCAGGTTCTGGGTGCTATCGGATTGTTAATTGTGTACCTGATGTTCGGTAGGCCTTTTCTCCGCTCCCTCAACCCAAACCGCGTAGAGGTAAGTGATAGTGCCTCGTCAAATCAGGATGACTATTCACAGGGCCAGGGTATGGCGTCGATGGCTGCCCCGCAAGGTGCAGCGGTGGGTGGGGAGGTTGCGGGAATCCCGAATCTGGCCGATGATCCGAATAATCCTGCCGCAATGATGCGGCGCAAGGATGCCACTTATGATCAGAAAATCGATATGGCTCGTTCACTGGTTATGGAAGATCCCGCGCGTGTCGCAAACGTTATGAAACACTGGGTAGGAGAGGAATAATGGCCGACGATCGCAATCAGGCGGTGACATCGCCAAATTTGTCAGGCTCCGAAAAGGCCGGTGTTCTGCTGTTAACACTGGGCGAAGATGTAGCGGCCGAAGTGTTACAACACATGAACCCCAAGGAAGTACAACTGGTTGGTTCTACCATGGCTACCATGCAGGATATATCGCGACCGATGGTGGAAGGTGTGATCGATAGTTTCTTTGACACCCTCGAATCTCAAACAGCACTCGGTATTGGCAACGATACCTATATCCGCGGCATGCTCGAACGTGCGCTTGGCGACAAAGCGGGAAGTGTTATTGATAGAATTCTAATGGGCAGCGGCAGTAACGGCCTGGAGTCGTTGAAATGGATGGACTCGAAATCGATAGCCGAGATCATCCGACTCGAACATCCACAGATTATTGCCATCGTATTGTCGTACCTCGAATCTGATTCGGCAGCGGCTGTGCTCAGCCATTTACCCGAAAATACCCGGGCCGGAATTCTCATGCGCATAGCCACGCTGGACGGCGTCCAACCCGCGGCTATCAAGGAACTCGACTCGATCATGGAAAAATATTTCAGCGATAATGAAAATGTCAAGTCTTCCATGGTCGGCGGCGAAAAGACGGCTGCCGATATCCTCAATTTTATGGATACATCACTTGAAAACAAACTGATGGAACAGGTGAAAACTGAAAATGAAGACCTGGCAATGAAAATCGAGGATCTCATGTTCGTATTCGATAATCTTCGCGACGTCGATGATCGAGGCGTACAGACCATGATGCGCGAAATATCGACCGACTTGCTGACACTGGCCTTGAAAGGTGTCGATGATGAATTTCAGCAAAAATTTCTCAGGAATATGTCATCCCGGGCGGCGGAAATGCTGGTTGAGGATATGGAGGCCAAAGGCCCGGTTAAACTGAGCGAGGTTGAAGGGGCGCAGAAGGAAATACTGGCGGTTGCGCGCAGGTTGGAAGAGTCGGGTGAAATCGTGCTAATGGGTGGTGGTGAGGAAATGGTCTAAGTCCGATACTGATTCCCGCTAACCCTGAAATATTAGATAAATCGAATGGTTAACCCGCCCAAGAAAGCAGAGGTCACCGCGCAAAGATGGCAGGCACCGGTTATGCGTGTCGATCCAAATCGGGTTATACGAAGTCATGTAGCCGAGGCTGAACTGGAAAAAGCGGCTTCATCAATACCGACCGCAGAGGAGATTGAACAATGGCGGAAAGATGCCGAAGCGGAAGGTTACAGCGAAGGCCTAAAAAAAGCCGAAGCTGAAATGCAGGTGCTTAAACAACGGTTTCAGCATTTGATCGAGTTTCTCGAACATCCATTGCAAACGTTGAACGAAGAAGTTGAGCAGCAGCTAACACAGGTTGCTGTTAGTCTGGCGCAACAGCTGGTGCGGCGTGAATTGCGAATTGAGCCGGGTGAAATTGTCGGTCTCATCCGGGATTCGGTGAAACTTCTACCCGCTAATGTGCGTAAAATTGCCATTTTGATTAATCCGGAAGATGCCAGTTTAGTACGATCGGCGTTATCGATTGATCCCAACGATGAGGAGCAAAGCTGGCGGCTAATCGAGGAACCGATGGTGACTCGCGGTGGTTGCGAGATAAAAACGGAAACATCTATTATCAATGTGACATTAGAGAACCGTCTCTCCGAACTGGCGGCTTCAGTGCTCGGGGGTGATCGTGAAAGAGACTGATCCGTTAATTGAAAAATCCAACAAAGAATGGTCAGCTGCACTCGGTCGGGTTGCTCAACGGGGTAAGGCGGCTGGGGCGCCTGTCGTAGAAGGGGTACTGACTCGCATGATTGGCTTAACGCTGGAAGCGGTGGGATGTCAGGCACCGATCGGAGCCAGTTGCGATGTCGTCAATCCAGGTGGACAGAGGGTCGGAACCGAAGTGGTGGGATTTGCCGGGAATAGCCTTTTTTTAATGCCGACCAGCGAGGTACAAGGGCTCGTGCCGAATGCCCGTGTGGTACCGAAGCGTCAGTCTTCGGACATTCACGTAGGCCCTGAATTATTGGGTCGGGTTATTGACGGTGGCGGTCGTCCCCTCGATAGCAATGGTCCTTTACGCGCTCGACATAAAACGCCGCTTCAGGGCCGTGAAATCAATCCACTGGAAAGAACACCGATTCGACATGTGCTCGATGTCGGCGTACGCGCTATTAATGCGCTGTCGTCGATTGGGCGTGGCCAACGGATGGGTTTGTTCGCTGGTAGTGGCGTTGGTAAAAGTGTTTTGCTTGGTATGATGACTAAATATACCGAGGCCGATATTGTCGTGGTTGGTCTGATCGGGGAACGAGGGCGTGAGGTGAAGGAGTTCGTTGAAGAGATACTCGGCGAAGAAGGCTTAAAAAAAGCAGTAGTCGTCGCCGCCCCGGCCGATTCATCACCGCTGATGCGAATTCACGGCGCCATGCAGGCGACCAGTATTGCCGAATATTTTCGTGATCAGGGACATAACGTTCTCCTCTTGATGGATTCACTCACACGCTTTGCTCAGGCGCAGCGAGAAATTGCACTCGCAATAGGCGAACCACCGGCTACCAAAGGCTACCCGCCTTCGGTGTTTGCGCGATTGCCACAACTGGTTGAACGGGCTGGGAATGGTAACGGTTCGGGTTCGATTACCGCCTTTTATACCGTATTGGTAGAGGGCGACGATCATAACGACCCGATAGCCGACTCGGCGCGCGCGATACTGGATGGCCATATTGTTTTGTCACGGCAACTGGCTGACTCGGGGTTGTACCCGGCGATCGATATCGAAGCTTCGATCAGCCGATTGGCGCCGCAGATTACGACCCTGGATCATCTCCACCTGACACAGAAATTTAAGCGGATTTATAGTCTGTTTCAGCAAAATCGCGATCTTATCAATGTCGGGGCTTATCAACAGGGTTCTGATCCGTTGATCGATAAGGCGATAGCAATGCAACCAGCAATGAAGCACTTTCTCGAACAGGATATGAGCCAACCCGTAACTTTCAATGATAGCTATTCTCAATTGGTAGAAATTCTAAAGCAATCGCCCGAATCGATGGGGCAGGTAGGGGCTAATGCAACCGAAGTGATGGTGACCAATGACGCGGACTGAACGATTGAACCCGGTGGTGCAACACGCTGACAAGAAGCAACAAAAAGCCCTTGAAGCCGTCGTAGTGGCTCAAAACAGGTTAGAAACCGAGAAACAAAAATTGACTCAGCTTCATTCCTATCGCACCGAATATCTTGACCGACAAAATCACGCCCGGAAGTCCTGTCCGGTAATTGAATTACAGGAGTTCAATCGATTTCTTGTGCAACTCGACGAAACCATTAAAAAACAGATAGATATCATCAAGCTTCGCGAAATAGAACTTGATGGAAAACGCCGATCATGGCAGGAAACCCGCATCAATTCCAAAGTGATGCATAAGGTTGTCGAAAACCTACAACAGGAAGAACAAATCCTGCAGGCAAAAGTTGAACAAAAAACGCTCGATGAGTTTTCACAACGTAAATCCCGGAATCCATAGTCCGAAAGTTTTTTAAACTGGCACGTTAGCTGCTTATAATTAATTAACGGTGCTGTAGAGCTGGGGATATAAGATTAGTTCCCGGGCCTTTTCTGGCACGATCGTCAAATTAAATACTGGATGACATGATGAATATAATCCTGGCTGATGTGCAATCTTTAAATGCTAACCGGTCTGAACCGATATCAGAGACTGATGCTGGCGATGATAGATTTAGTGATTTGATGGAGCAGCATTTGAGTCAGGATGTCGATTTAACGCCACAAACCGAGTTTCCGCAAGCAATTGATATTAAAGGGCTATATATCGAAGATAGGAATTCGGCAGAGACGCAAATTTCATTACCGGTAGATGGCCAAACAGCGGAGAGCTGGCTTCAATATCAGAGCGACGAAGATGTCAGCACGACAGTCGAATCCCCGCTTTACCCGCTGGCCGTGGATATCGGCAAACCGCAGGTAGCCGATTTATCCGACAACCCATCGGATGCGGATTTAATAGCAGTGCATGCTGTTAACCCGGCTATCGGAGAAGGCTTGCCAGTCAACGGTAACATATTGCCGCCCGCAGAAATTCCTGTGAAAGACCCGGTTTCGTCGCCCGTATCGGAAATGCCGATTCTGACACCGGGTATGCGGGATAATTTATCAAAGCAGGACCGACAGGCATCTACCCATTCAATCCGATTAGAAGACGATGATGTCGAAGCAGTTGTCAATGTCAAACCCAAACCCAAACCCAATGACCCGCGTATTGTGGATACAGCCGCTCAGCCACAGTCTGGTAAAATTCCCGAACCGGTAAAAATGGAACTGACGATAGATAATTTTAACGTCGTCAAAACTTCCGAATTTCAGTCTCTTCATAGTGGCATTTCCGATATTGTTGATAACAGTTCCGGTCAGCTGCGTCACCTGAATCCGGTCATTACCGGGCCCGCTCCGAACTTGCCAAATTCGCCGTTGCTGCCGCATCTCGAGCCGTTGAACTTGTCCAGTGCTCGTGATAACGCCGCCATTGGTAACGGGCTTGGCGAGCGAATCAACTGGATGGTCAATCAAAAGCTGAACACCGCGACCATTCGCATAGATCCCCCCATGTTGGGTCGGCTTGAAGTACACATCCATGTCGGTGATGAAGCGACTAACGTCACCATTAATACGCAACACGCTCATACCCGCGACATGATTGATGGCGCAAGTTTTCGACTTCGCGATTTTCTTCAGGAAAATGGATATCAAAATGTGAACGTCGATGTCTCACATCAACAGCAACAACATCAGCAGGCGTCGGATCAAGCAGCTGACCATAGCGGTCCCGGCGGCGAAGGCCGGTTACAGTCGCAGGATTCCGTTGCTGCCGATAATGCGCCGAAAGGTAATTACTTCAGCTCAGATTCAGTAGTGGACTATTTTGCCTAGCGCAGTCGATGATCCAGATTGGCGAACGGAAGTCAATCCTGGGGTAACACCGTACACCGTTCCGAAATGGTCGACAAGTTCCCGTCTCCAACGCCAAATAACCGCTGTCAAAAAACTGCCAATTCCAGATTAATTACTTATATCTTATTGAAAAAAAACATTTAATTTATTTGGCACAACGATTGCTTGTCTATAGCCAACCTATATCGACTGTTTTTTGATGGAGATACCCGATGGCTGATGAGGAAGACCCGGAAGCAGATGTACCCAGTGGCGGCAAAAAGAAGCTTATTCTGATTATTGCCGGTGCTTTGCTATTAGTGGGTGCTGCGGTAGGCGGTACATTGATGTTTGTCGGTGGCGGCAGTGAGGCCACCACTGAAGTAGAAGTTGAGCCAGTGGTGGTAAAAGGTGATGCAACCTATGTTGATCTGAAACCGGCTTTTACCGTCAATCTTGACCCGGAAGATCCAGTCGGATTTTTACAGATTTCGATGCAGGTGCTAACCCATAGCTCTGACGTTGCTGCGGCCATTGAAAAACACAAACCCCTTATTAGAAATAACCTGGTGACATTGTTCAGTCAGCAAAAATCGATTGACCTTCGTGCACCGGAGGGTAAGGAGGCTCTGCAAAAATCGGCAGTGGCACTGGTGCAGAAAGTCATCGATGAACAGGGCGGCGGTGGAGAGGTCGATAATGTCTTTTTTACCAGCTTTGTCATGCAATAGGAGTCAGTTTTGAGTACCGACATTCTCAGTCAGGACGAAGTTGATGCGTTACTCGGTGGTGTCGATAGCGGTGATGTTGATACCGACGTCGACAGTAGTTTTGCCGATGGCGAAGCACGGAGCTTCGATTTTAATAATCAGGAACGCATCATCCGGGGTCGCCTGCCCACACTGGAAATGATAAACGAGCGTTTTGCACGTTATTTCCGTGTTAGCTTTTTCGGTTTGTTGCGCAAGACGCCGGAAATATCGGTTAATGGTATTCAGATGATTAAATTCTCCGAATACATACAAACTCTATTCGTGCCCACCAGTTTAAGCCTGATCAAGATGGAACCTTTAAGGGGAACCGGTTTGATCATGCTGAATCCCAAGCTGGTATTTATTCTGGTCGATAATTTCTTCGGTGGCGACGGTAGTATTCACGCCAAAATTGAAGGCCGTGAATTCACCCACACCGAATTACGCGTTATCGAAAAGGTTATCGACATGTGTTTTGAGGATTTGATCAAGGCCTGGGAGCCGGTCATGAAAGTTAAATTCGATTATCACAATCATGAGGTGAATCCGCATCTGGCCAATATTGTCAGCCCGACCGAAGTTATCGTCGTTTCCAACTTTCATATCGAGCTTGAAGGTGGAGGCGGTGATATTCACATTGTCTATCCGTATTCGATGATTGAGCCGATTCGAACGATTTTGGACGCCGGAGTACAGAGTGACAGGGGTGATGTTGATGAACGTTGGGCGGTTTTACTCAAGGAGGAATTACTGCACGCAAAGGTGAATATACAGGCAATATTCGCCGAGAAGGAGCTTCGGGTATCCGACCTGCTCAATTTTGAGGCTGGCGACATCATACCTATCGACATGCCCGAGCAAATGTTGGTGCTGGCTGAAGATATGCCTGTAATGCGCGGTCAATATGGTGAGTACCAGGGTAACGCAGCGGTGAAAATTGATGAAATTGTTGAAGTATACGACCCTGAAAATACCGATATCAAAAACGCTATCGTACTCGGTGACCAGACGATGCCGAGGTCGGAAAAAGCAAACGGCCATAAGTCCGGTTAGTGTAAAGACAGTGAATAATTGTGGAGAGTCTAATGAGTGACGAAGCAGAGAGCGTAGTGGATCAGGATGCCATGGCCGATGAGTGGGCAGCAGCCATGGAAGAACAGGGTGACGATGATAAGAAATTGGATGCATTCAAACAGGTCGAAGCCCAACCGCTGGATAACAGTTCCAATACCGAGTCTGGAGATGTCAAACTAGATGTCATACTTGATATTCCGGTTACCATTGCGATGGAAATCGGACGAACCAAACTCAGTATTCGTAACCTTTTACAATTAAACCAGGGTTCGGTTGTCGAGCTTGATCGACTCGCCGGTGAGCCGATGGATGTACTGGTGAATGGTACTTTGGTGGCGCATGGTGAGGTGGTCGTAGTTAACGAGAAATTCGGTATACGACTCACCGACGTTATCAGCCCGGCAGACCGTATCAAGAACCTGCGCTAATGCGTTGGCTCGTAATATTAGTTTGCTTGTGGCCGCTGCAACTGCTGGCGCAGTCGCCGGAAAATCAGGTTGCCGTAGTGGATCCGATATCACCGTCTTATCTGATGAAATTGACAGCTGGGTTACTGTTTGTTGTGGCAGTCGTATTTTTTATTGCCTGGCTACTGAAACGCCTGAATCTCACTCAAAATACGCAAGGTGGAGTTCTGCGCATTATCGCCGGGTTACCGGTTGGTACTCGCGATCGTATTGTCCTCGTACAGGTTGGCGAAGAACAGATATTGGTTGGATTATCCCCCGGTCGCATGGCAAAACTGCATACTTTAAATCACCCGGTAGCAGTCCACGAAGGGGCGCAGATAAGGTCGCCTTTTACCCAGAAAATTAATGAACTAATGCGAAAAGGTCCAGGCAATTGAAGGCTGTACTATTCCTCATTGTTTTGATTTTCATGCCAGAATTACAGGCCCAATCTGCCGGAATTCCTGCTATATCGGTCGATGGAGGCGGTGCCGATGGTGCGACTTACTCGGTCACGCTCGAAATCCTGGCGCTAATGACGGTATTGACGCTGCTACCAGCAATTTTACTGATGATGACGTCATTTACTCGCATTATTATCGTTTTATCGATATTGCGACAGGCACTGGGTACGGCACAAACTCCGTCAAATCAAATCATTCTGGGGCTGGCACTGTTTTTGACTTTATTTATCATGTCGCCGGTCTTTAGTCAGGTAAACCAGCTCGCGGTGCAGCCCTACATCGCGGGCGATCTCTCGGCTATTGGCGCTTTAACCGAAGCTATCGAACCCTTTAAAACCTTTATGCTGGCGCAAACGCGTGAAACTGACATCCGCATGTTTGCCGATATAGCCGGCGTTACTGAAATCGAATCGCCGGAAAAAACGCCATTGACTTTACTGATGCCTGCTTTCGTCACCAGTGAATTAAAAACGGCTTTTCAGATCGGATTTTTAATCTTTATTCCCTTTGTCATTATCGACCTGGTTGTCGCCAGTGTTTTGATGTCGATGGGTATGATGATGTTGTCACCCATGATTATCTCACTGCCTTTTAAGCTTATGCTATTTGTTCTGGTCGATGGCTGGTCTCTGATTATGGGTACGCTCGCTTCCAGCTTTCTGGTAGCAACTTAAATGACTGCTGATACCGTTATTGATTTGTCACAACAGGCGCTTTATATCATCGCCTTAATCGCCTCGCCGATGTTGCTTTCGGCATTGGCAATCGGCTTGTTGATTGGCATGTTTCAGGCCGCGACTTCGATCAATGAGCAAACACTTAGTTTTATCCCCAAGCTAGCGGTACTACTATTTTCAATTCTTCTGGCCGGCCCCTGGATGTTGAATCTGCTGTTGAGTTTTACTCGTCGTTTGTATCTCGATATTCCCGGGCTGATTGGTTAAGGCGATGAATGTCGGGTTCGCAGAAGCTACCGCATTCGTTGGTTCACTATTCTGGCCGATGATGCGCATTGGTGCGATGTTGCTGGCAATGCCGGTACTCGGCACTAGACTGGTACCTACTCGCGTTAAAGTTATCACTAGTTTCGTACTGGCTATCACCGTATTGCCGTTATTACCCGAGTTACCAAAAGTTGAAGCACTGTCAATGGATGGGCTGCTGATATCTTTCCAGCAAATACTGATCGGTGTAGGCCTGGGCTTTACCCTACAGCTGGTATTCGGCGCCTTAATGATTGCCGGTGAATCGATTGCGATGAGTATGGGACTCGGTTTTGCGTCTATGGTCGATCCGGCCAATGGCGTTAACGTACCGGTGGTATCGCAATTATTTATCATCATGGGCACATTGATATTCCTCGCACTGGGGGGGCATTTAATGCTGATACAGCTTTTGGTGAGTAGTTTTGAGTCTTTACCCATTGCTCCGAACGGACTCGAGCGCGATAGCTTCTGGGCGATTCTATCCTGGGGAAGTCAAATGTTTATTGGTGCTATCTGGGTGGCTATACCGGCGCTGATTTCTATGCTTGTCATCACGTTGTCGATGGGAGTGATGACTCGAGCAGCGCCGCAATTGAACATTTTTTCGGTTGGTTTTCCGGTGACTATGTTTTTAGGGTTCATTATCCTGATGCTGGTATTACCGGGCTTTCTACCCCGTATTAACCAAATGATGCTGGAAGCCATGCAACTCAGCCAAAGCCTGGTGAAGTTATAAAATGGCTGAAGAGGGCGACAACGGGCAGGAAAAAACGGAACAGCCGACGTCGAAAAAACTCGCCGACGCCAAGAAAAAAGGGCAGGTTCCCCGCTCCAAAGAACTCAATAGCATGACCATAATGGTGTTCGGTGCGATGGGTCTGTTATTTATGGGGTCGTATATGCTGAATCATATTACCCACGTTATGGAGCAGGGCTTCACCATTAGCCGGGCAGAATTGTTCGGGCACAGTGCAATATTCGATAAATTCGAATTCGCCATTAGCACGGCTTTCACAGGTATCGTGCCTTTTTTAATTTTGATGACATTCACCGCATTGATCACCCCGTTATTATTGGGTGGCTGGTCTTTCAGTGTCGAAGCATTGGCGTTTAAAGGCGATCGTATCAATCCGCTCAAGGGATTTAAGCGTATTTTCTCTTCCAATGGTTTAATGGAACTCGTCAAGGCAATTGCCAAGTTTCTGCTGGTTTCGGTGATTGCCGTAGCTTATATGTGGAATCAGTCTGACAAACTACTCGGTCTGGGCATGCAGCCGCTATCGACGGCGCTCACTCACGGTGCCTACCTGCTGGGTACGAGTTTTCTCATGGTATCTTTGGCGCTCATTATTATATCAGCTATAGACGTACCTTTTCAGCTTTGGGACCACTCACAAAAACTGAAAATGACACTACAGGAAGTCCGCGATGAAATGAAGGACACCGAGGGCAAACCCGAGGTTAAATCCAAGGTGCGTCAGGTTCAGCAGGAATTAGCGCAACGTCGCATGATGGAAGCAGTGCCAGAGGCTGATGTCATCATTACCAATCCAACCCATTATGCGGTAGCGCTGAAATATAAACACGAGCAAATGGCCGCCCCGATTGTAGTCGCCATGGGCAAAGACTTGATCGCGTTAAAAATAAGAGAGATAGCTACGGCATACGACATTGAAATTTTCGAAGCACCCCCGCTGGCTCGGGCGCTTTTCGCCAATAGTCATATCGATCAGGAAATTCCAGGTCATCTGTACTTTGCGGTAGCACAGATTCTGGCTTTTGTCTTTCAGCTAAGAAACGCCAAAGCAGAAGGTCTCGATAGGCCCGACCGACCAGATATCTATATACCGACGGATGAAGGAATTTAAACATGGCAGCTGAATCGGCATTCGGTCCATTGAAAGCGATCAATCCACAGGGGCTAGGCGCTCCTTTCATTGTTATCATTATGTTGGCGATGGTGGTTGTTCCCTTGCCTCCGATTGCTCTGGATATGCTGTTCACCTTTAATATTGTTTTCTCTTTGGTCGTGTTGCTGGTTTCAGTTTACGCTTTACGGCCGCTAGACTTTACTGTTTTTCCGACCATATTGCTGGTCGCAACCCTGTTGCGACTGGCGTTAAATATCGCATCAACGCGCATCGTGTTGCTCGAGGGGCATACGGGTACTGCCGCTGCCGGTAAAGTGATCGAATCTTTTGGCGATTTTGTCATCGGTGGCAACTATGCGGTTGGTCTGGTGGTGTTTGCGATACTGGTCATTATCAATTTTGTGGTCGTTACCAAAGGTGCAGGTCGCGTTTCTGAAGTCAGTGCCAGATTCACACTTGATGCCATGCCGGGTAAGCAAATGGCGATCGATGCTGATTTGAATGCCGGGTTGTGCTCGCAGGATGAAGCACGACTTCGCCGAACTGAAATTGCCCAGGAAGCCGACTTTTACGGCTCGATGGATGGCGCCAGTAAATTTGTTCGCGGCGATGCTATAGCCGGTATTCTGATTCTGTTTATCAATATTATCGGTGGTCTTGCGATCGGTATGATACAGCACGACCTCGATGCCAGCGTTGCCATGCGCAACTACACTTTGTTGACCATAGGAGATGGCCTGGTAGCGCAAATTCCTTCGTTGGTTTTATCGACGGCGACCGCAATTATTGTCACAAGGGTGTCCAATTCGGAGTCAATGTCCAGCCAGGTCTTTCGCCAGATGTTCGACGACCCGCGCGCACTTACTGTATCTGCTTTGATCATGGCCCTGCTCGGTGTGATTCCAGGTATGCCCAATGTTGCTTTTTTAACCATTGCTGCTATCGCTGGTGGTCTGGCTTACGTCATGCAGCGCAAAGCTCAGACAGTTGAAGTAGTGGAAGCTGAACCTGCTGAGATCGAACTACGACCCGAGCAAAAAGAGTTGAGCTGGGATGATGTGCAGACCGTCGATATTATCGGCCTTGAGGTCGGCTATGGTTTGATTCCTCTGGTTGATGCCAGACAGGGCGGCGAACTTATGACACGTATTAAAGGGGTACGAAAAAAGCTTTCACAGGAATTGGGATTTCTTGTCCAGCCGGTTCATATTCGCGATAACCTCGATTTGAAACCTAATACTTACCGGCTAAGTCTTTTAGGCGTACCTATGGGTGAGGCTGAAATTCTACCCGGGCAGGATCTGGCCATTAACCCGGGCACTGTTTACGGTGAGTTACAGGGCACAATCACCAAAGATCCGGCGTTTGGCCTGGAGGCGGTCTGGGTTGATCCGGGGCAACGCGACCATGCTCAGACACTGGGTTATACCGTTGTAGATTCATCGACTGTTATTGCCACACACCTGAGCCATTTGTTGCAGGAGAACGCACACGAGTTGATCGGTCACGAAGAAGTGCAGGAACTGATGGACGTACTCAAACGCAGCGCGCCAAAACTGGTTGAAGGTTTGACACCCAAACCACTCGAACTGGGGGTCATCGTTAAAGTCTTTCAAAACCTGTTACAGGAACAGATATCCATCCGGGACTTGCGGACAATCGCCGAAACATTGGCAGAGCATGGTTCCAAAAGTCAAGATGCCGGCATTTTAAGTGCCCAGGTACGTATCAAATTGGGTCGTCAAATAGTCCAGAATATCTTTGGAATGGCGTCAGAGCTATCTGTCATGGCCCTCCATCCATCGTTGGAACAAATATTGCTTCAATCGGTACAGGGTCAGGATGGGAATGTGATGGCTTTTGAACCTGGAATAGCACAGATGATACATAGCTCTCTCAAAGACGCATCAGATAACCAGATGGCCCGGGGTGAGGCTGCAGTATTGCTGGTATCGCAAAGTCTGCGTGCTTTTCTCGCGCGTATGGTACGACATGCGATTCCTGGACTCCATGTTTTAAGTTATGACGAAGTACCTGACGACAAACAGATCAGAGTTATCGCCAGTATCGGCGCACCGAATACAGAGCTTGGCGGTTAAGGCTTGCACCGGTTATTGCTAAAGGGTGAATTATGAGAATTAAACGAACATTTGCTACAACCATGCGTGATGCGCTGGCGCTGGTAAAACAGGAGCAGGGACCTGACGCGGTGATTCTGGGTAACAAGAAAGTGTCTGGCGGGGTAGAGCTCATTTCAGCGATCGATTACGACGAGGCTACTGTTTCCGGATACGCATCAGCTCCTTCTGTACCGCGCCAGGACCTTGAAGCAAACCGTCCCAGTGATGTTGGTGCTGATGCCTGGGTTGGCTCGGTGATTAATGACACGCTCAACGGTCGAAAAGAACCCATATTAGGACCGGTTGCAGCCGGAACAAAAAAGCGCGAAATCGAACCCGCTAAACCACCGGCCTGGTTAGAGCGTGAATTACAACGTAGTGAAGTAAAATTAAGGGAACCGGCAGCCGCCAATCCCAAAACTATCGATACAAAGACGAGCAAACAGGCACCGGCCGCCATTGCGAACAAATCGAGGCCAACTCCCAAACTTAAGGTTGATGCCAGGCCGGTGGCGGAAAATCAGACGCGACCGGTTATCGATGAAGTTAAATACGAGTTAAAAAATCTACGCGACCTGATGGAAAATCAGCTTTCGGTGTTACAGTGGGATCGATTCAGTCAAAGCCACCCTGTGCGCACGGTATTGCTCAACCTGATGTCGGAAATGGGCCTGGGTACCGATATTTGTGAAATTGTTATTTCCCATCTCGACCAACTCAATGAGGATCCACACAAGGTCTGGCAGCAGGCACTGGGTATTCTCGCCAGGTGCATACCGGTCTGTAGAGGTGATCTGCTCAATGAAGGCGGGCGAATTGCCCTGGTTGGTTCGACCGGCGTCGGAAAAACCACAACGATTGCCAAACTCGCCGCTCGATTTGCACATACGCATGGCAAGCGTTCGGTTGCTATGATCAGTACCGACCACTTCCGCGTCGGTGCCCAGGAACAGTTACAGCATTTTGCACGATTGCTGGAAGTGCCGATGTTGACAGCCAGTAATAGTGAAGAACTTGCCGACCGACTTGACATGCTCGCCGACAAAAAGCTGGTGTTGATTGATACCGCAGGTATGAGCCAGCGTGATTTGCGCTTGAGTGAACAGTTTCACCAGCTACAACACAAAGCACCGCAGATTAAACCTTATCTGGTGCTTTCGGCGAATACGCAACTGGCTGCGCTTAATCAGACTATTCAAAACTTCAGCAAAGTCCGCCTGTCCGGGGCATTTGTTACCAAGCAGGATGAAGCGGCAAGCCTTGGCGGAATTATTACGGTATCGATACGTCATCAGTTGGCATTGAGTTACTGCGGCACCGGTCAGCGCGTTCCGGAAGATCTGGAGGCCGCGAAAAATCATCGTATTATCTGTAAAGCGGTCAGTTTGATGCAGGATTATAGCGAGCAAAGTGATCAGGAATCGCTCGCGATTCGGTACAACCACATTATTAACAAAAATCAGGCATAGTCGAGGTTTCAATGGATCAGGCACAAGGTATTAGGCAGATAAAATCGTCACGGCCGGTTCGGGTTATTGCTGTGACCAGTGGCAAAGGTGGTGTCGGCAAAAGTAATGTTGCAGTTAATCTGGCAGTTACTCTAGCCCAGAGTGGTGAGCGCGTCATGGTCATGGATGCCGATATGGGGCTTGCCAACATAGATGTATTACTGGGCTTGAGTCCAAAAATGAATTTATCGCATGTTATCAATGGTGAATGCTCGCTGGAAGACACCATTATCGACGGACCGGTGGGCATAAAAATAATTCCAGCATCTTCGGGTGTTGCTTCAATGTCTGATTTAACACCCGCAGAAAATGCCGGAATCATACGGTCCTTTTCTGAGCTTACGGCACCGGTTGACACACTGATTATTGACACTGCTGCCGGCTTATCGGACAGTGTGATTAGCTATACTCGAGCATCGCGGGAAGTGATCGTCGTAGTTTGTGATGAACCGGCATCCATTACCGATGCCTACGCGATGATAAAAGTACTCAATCGTGATTACGGCATGCATCGATTCCATGTACTGGCTAATCAGGCGCATGGAATTCAGCAGGGGCGCGAGCTTTACGGCAAACTGTCCAGAGTATCGGAAAAATATCTCGATGTGGCACTCAATTTTCTTGGCACTATACCCTATGACGAGGGCCTGAAGAAGGCGGTACAAAAGCAGAAATCTGTCGTCGAAGCATTCCCTCGTAGTCCGTGTTCGATGGCATTTCGACAAATTGCCAAAAAGGCACAGCAGTGGCCGGTACCCAGTACAATGGAAGGCCATCTGGAGTTCTTTATCGAGCGTCTGGTCAATTTCAGCGCCCAGGAAAATCGCCTGTGAATGGGCACGCCATGTATGCAGAAGTGGCGAACCTGAACGGCTCCGATCAGATTGTCCGTCATGCTTCACTGGTAAAACGCATCGCCTATCATTTACTGAATCGGCTGCCTCCAAATGTGCAGGTCGATGACTTAATTCAAGCAGGGATGGTTGGTCTGCTGGAAGCCGCGAGCAATTTCAACGCATCCATAGGGGCAAGTTTTGAGACCTTCGCGGGCATTCGAATTAGAGGCGCGATGATCGACGAGATTCGTCGTTCGGACTGGACGCCGCGGTCGGTACACCGCAAGTATCGCGAAGTCACCGACGCGATTCGGAAAATTGAAAATGAAACAGGTCAGAACGCGACTGATTCAGATGTTGCGGGTTTGCTTGGGTTGAGCTTAAGTGAATATCATCAGATACTCATTGATTCGTCTTCATCGCGTATTTACAGCATTGACGAACTTGAGGAAAATTTTCAGGAGGCGGCACTTCCAAACTCCAGTGAACAAACGCCGGATCAGGCTTTCAGTGGAGCTGAATACCATCAGCAGTTAGCCCGGGCGATAAAAACATTACCGGATAAAGAGCAGTTGGTGATGTCGCTTTACTATGATGACGAACTCAATTTTCGTGAAATCGGAGAGGTTCTGGAAGTCACCGAATCGCGTATTTGTCAATTACACGGGCAGGCCTTATTACGGATAAAATCGAAAATGTCCGATTGGAATTTACGCTCTGGAATTGGCCTTGCATAGTCAACGAGCAGCCCGCCAATATGAAGTGTGATGTGACTCATTAAATCATGCCAATTATAAAAAATGGACTATTCTATAAACAGAAATCCACAGTTTGAGCATCAATTAGGAAAATTGATCCTCAACTCGGGGGACGAGCTGCCGATAAATGTCGGGAGAGTATTAGAAATTTACCCATTAGCATTCAATAGAGCGGAGGTTTAGTTGCGTGGATAAAGAGATGAAAATCCTGATCGTCGATGATTTTTCGACAATGCGACGGATTATTAAAAATTTGTTACGCGATCTTGGATTTAATAACACTTCTGAAGCAGATGACGGTCAGACAGCTTTACCAATGCTCAAGTCTGGAAAGTATGATTTCCTGGTCACCGACTGGAATATGCCGGGAATGGATGGGCTCAGTCTGCTTAAAGCGGTTAGAGCCGACGAAGATCTCGGCAATATGCCGGTGCTGATGGTTACAGCTGAGGCAAAACGTGAGCAAATAGTAGTGGCTGCCGAGGCAGGCGTGAACGGCTATGTGGTTAAACCATTCACTGCGGTCACACTCAAGGAAAAAATTGAAAAAATCTTCGAGCGACTACAGGGATGAGCATGGAAAATGAAGTCAGTTCAGAAGAGGGTAGCTACCTTAATGAAGGGTATATCAGTCGTTTAAAAATATTGTCCGAAGTGCTCGAGTCGGGTGATGAAAAACGAATCGATGAACTGGTTGGTGAGCTAACTACCTTACGAGAGTCGGCGCTGTATCAGGAGCTGGGTAAGTTAACGCGCGAGATTCACGATTCAATTAATTCTTTTGGCAATGATGAAAGAATTGCTGAACTGGCCACGGAAGCCATTCCGGATGCCAAAGAAAGACTCAATTTTATCGTAACAAAAACCGATGATGCCGCGCATAAAACCATGGAAGAAGCTGAGTCAACCATGAGTCTCGTAGACGACATTCGCGGCCGCGCCAATATTTTAAATGGGCGTTGGAAGCAATTTCGGAATCGCGAATTATCCAAACAGGAGTTTATTTCTCTCAATGAAGATGTTGGAATCTTTCTGGAATCATTCGATTCTGAATCAAGCCTTATCAATAGCAAGATGACCGATATCATGCTGGCGCAGGATTATCAGGATATCACCGGACAAATGATTAAACAGGTAGTGACTATGGTGCAGGAGGTTGAAGAAAAACTCGTTCGGCTGGTGACCATCTCGGGCGCCTGGTGCCAGGAAGAAACACCGGAAGTTATTAGTGGTGAAATAGCAGAGGGACCGCAGTTACCGACTGCCGACTCCGAGATAGTTGCGACTTCACAAAGCGATGTCGATGACCTGCTTGCTAGCCTGGGCTTTTAGATTTCCGGAGAAACGCTATGGCAATCGATCTCAACGATGAAATATTACAGGACTTTCTGATTGAAGCCGGAGAGATCCTCGAATTATTGAACGAGCAACTGGTTGATCTCGAACAATCTCCCGATGACAATAATTTACTCAATTCAATTTTTCGTGGATTCCATACCATCAAAGGAGGCGGTAGCTTTTTATCACTGACCAATCTTGTCGAAGTTTGTCATAAATCAGAGGATGTATTTAATCTACTGCGCAACCAGGAGCTCTCGTTAAATGCAGGTATGATGGATGTTTTCCTGCGCGTACTCGATGAAGTCAATAGCATGTTCGAGGAAATCCGTTCCGGGATAGATCCCACTGCGGCAGATTCGGTGCTGCTGGATCAGTTGCTTGAAATGCAAAGTGGTGGAGCGGTTGTTGAAGCAGTCGACACAGAGCCGGAAACAGAAGAAGTTGGAGAAAATGAAATTCCATCAGAAGCTGCCGATCCGCAAACCGATGCGGCTAAAGATTTTGCGGCTGGCGATGACGATATTTCCGATGAAGAATTCGAAGCCTTGTTAGATGCACTACAAGGTGGAAAGGAACCTGTTGAGCTGGACGAAAAAGCGCTGGCAAAAGAAGCCGCTCAAGCGTCCAGCAATGACGAAATAACTGATGATGAGTTTGAAGCCCTGCTGGATAATCTGCATGGCTCCGGTGCAGGACCGAAGGCGGTCTCGAAGAATGAGGAGGCACCCAGGACCGGGGTGAGCAAGCCGGAAGTGTCTTCAGATGAAATAACTGATGACGAATTTGAGGCCTTGCTGGATGATATGCATGGCGCAGGCAAGGCTCCCCAAAATGCGGCTGATAAAAAGGTGGTTGAATCGAATTCGGCGAAAGCCCCGCCTGCCAAGCAGACTAAGTCAAAAGCAGCCGCCGTAGCCAAACCAATCCCCAAACCAGCCGCTAAAGCTGCGCCCGCAGCGGCGGCGCAGAAAGCAAGCCAGGGAGAGACCACGGTTCGTGTCGATACGTCACGCCTCGACGATATTATGAATCTGGTCGGTGAACTGGTTCTGGCGCGGAACCGACTGAATACTCTGAAAGAATCCTTTGAAGATGAGCGTGTTCATAAGGCTATTTCCAACCTTGATGTGGTTACGGGGGATTTACAAACTGCGGTGATGAAAACTCGCATGCAACCCGTAAAGAAGGTCTTTGGACGTTTCCCCCGCGTTGTTCGTGATCTAGCGCGTAGCATGAGCAAAGAGGTAGCTCTGGAAATGGTCGGAGAAGAAACTGACCTCGATAAAAATCTGGTTGAAGCGCTGGCCGATCCATTGGTGCATCTGGTGCGTAACTCGGTTGACCATGGCGTAGAATTACCCGATGACCGCGAAGCTGCTGGCAAGCCGCGCGAAGGCACCGTGATACTCGCAGCCCAACAGGAAGGTGACCATATTTTACTGTCGATTACCGATGATGGGGCCGGCATGAATCCGGAAGTATTACGCAATAAGGTGGTCGAAAAAGGTTTAATGGACGTGGATAGCGCCACCCGACTCGATGATAAAGGCTGTTTCGATCTGATTTTTATGCCGGGTCTGACTACCAAACAGGAGATTACCGATGTTTCCGGGCGTGGTGTAGGAATGGACGTAGTTAAAACCAAAATAACTCAGTTGAATGGATCAATCGATATAGATTCCGAGCTGGGAAAAGGCACCATATTGAAAATAAAAGTGCCTCTCACTTTGGCAATTTTACCGACCTTGATGGTACAGTTAGGCAGCCGAAAATATGCTTTGCCATTGTCTAATGTCAGTGAAATATTCGAGCTAAGTTCGAAGAAAACGAGTATCGTTGATGGCCGGGAAGTGGTGATGAATCGAGGCAAGGCGCCGCCCATATTTTATCTACGGAAATGGTTATTAAACGGTCAGGATGCGATTGAACCGAATACGGACGAACCACAGGTCATTATGGTACAGGTTGCCAATAACCAGGTTGGTCTGGTGGTGGATCAGGTTATTGGTCAGGAGGAAGTCGTCATTAAACCACTGGGAGCACTATTGCACGGATTACCCGGTATGGCTGGGTCAACCATCACAGGCGATGGTAATATTGCGATTATTCTGGATGTGCCGGGAATGCTTAAACATTATACCTGACGTCGTAAATGCAAAGCAGTGACTGAATCAAATCACGATGAAAACCTGGGCAGTAATCAATCAAAAGGGTGGTGTTGGTAAAACCACGACAGCGATTTCACTCGCGGGTCATCTGTGTGATACCGAAAAGCGCCTTCTTCTGGTTGACCTGGACCCGCACGGTTCACTAACTTGCTATCTGGGATATGATCCGGACAATATTGATACCGGCATATACAGCCTGTTTTCAGAGCCGACCGAAAACCAGGCTGATATCGCCCGTATGCTATTACCCACTCCGATAAAAAACACCTATCTGTTCGCCGCCTCGACTGCACTGGCTACGCTGGATCGTCAGATGGGAGCCAGTCTTGGTAAAGGGCTGGTGGTTAGTCGCGCTATTCAAAGTGTCGCGAGCAGGTTTAGCCACGGAATTATCGATTGTCCACCGATGCTGGGAATATTGATGATTAATGCACTTGCCGCCTGCGATCAATTGCTAATTCCCGCACAAACCGATTATCTTTCTTTAAAAGGGCTCGACCGCATGATTAATACGCTTGTCATGGTGGAAAAATCTCAGCATAGGAAAACCCCGTACATGATTATTCCGACCATGTTTGATCGACGTACCAAAGCCTCAATTGACGCCTTGCAAAAAATGAAGGAACTCTATCGTTTTAACGTATGGGGATCAGTTATTCCAATTGATACGAAATTTCGCGATGCCAGCAAGGCCGGCCTACCTTTATCTCAACTCTATCCAAAGTCACGCGGCAGTGTTGCCTATAAAAACCTGTTGAATTTCTTACTCGGTATTCATCAACGGAAAGATCATGTCAGAGAAAGTACCCAGCAGTCTGCTTAAACAGGATTCAGCTTTGGGTAACTATCTTGACGATATGTTACAGAGGGCCACGCAAGTGGTACAGGTTCAGGAAGTAGACCTGGATGCTGGAATTGATCGCGTGTTACTGCCAGAAGAATTGCTACTAGATACGGAAGTGGCTTCGAAGGTAACGCTCGTCGAAGCCCCCCCGGCAGACGGAAAAACGGAATCCATTTGTCAGGCAACTGAATTGATTTCGGAGATGTTTCCGCTTCAGTGTCTGATGTTTAAGGTAGCAGAAAACTTGTTGTCGATTCCCCTGTGTGAGATGCATAGTATCGTCGAGTGGCCTGATAACTGGACACACCTACCGCATGAACCCGACTGGATTCTCGGTATATTAAATCATCGCGGCAACCATGTGCGAATAGTCGACAGTGCGGAAATATTGCAAATTAAACGGAACGGAGATCAGCGACCTGCTCATATATTGGCGTTGGCTGGCGAAAAATGGGGCATTACCTGTGACGAAGTCGGTAAGGTTGTGACGGTCGAATACGATGATATAAAGTGGAATCAGAATAAAACCAGACCGATGACTTTCGGTACGATACGCTCATCGCTTTCCAGTTTGCTGAACCCACAGGGAATTATTGAATGCCTGCAATCGGGGCTGGCTGATGACTAATTTTCATTATTATAATTGTTTCGGGTCTAATTTCGCGAAATTCTGCTTCGTAGATTCAGCAATTACTTGCCGAAATGGTCGAAAACCGTTAAGTTTTTAATTGTTTCAGCCGATGGTATTAATAATAAATTAAATTTCTCGGAGTAAAGCATGGTCGATGAGTCCGCAACAGGCGTTCAGGATCAAATTCAATACGTCACATTTACGTTGGAAGACGAAACCTATGGTATCAATGTCATGCAGGTACAGGAAGTATTACGCGAAATTGAGGTCGCCCCGGTGCCTGGAGCGCCGCATTACGTTATGGGTATTATAAATTTGCGTGGCAATGTTGTTAGCGTTATCGATGCCCGTATTCGTTTTGGTCTGCCGACCTGTGACAGTACCGAATTGACTCGTATAATCGTAATCGAGGTCCAGCAGCATATCATAGGTATACTGGTCGATAGTGTTGCCGAGGTGGTTGATATCAAAGATAGTGATATTGAAACAGCACCGAATGTCGGTACCAATGACGCTTCGAAGTATATTGACGGTGTGGTTAGCCGTGGCGATAAATTGTTGATACTAGTGGATTTAAACAAGCTCCTGAGTACTGAAGAGTGGAGTGAGGTCGATGGTTTTTAAATGAGATAGCAACCAATGGACGAACCCACTATTAAATCAGTGCCTAAGTCCCCGGTTGTACAGGACGCATTGAAAAAACCTGAGCAGTTGCCAAAGCGAAAGTCGGTTGTTGCCCAAAAAGAAAAAAACAGGAAGGATCCTAAACGTATCATCGATACTTACGCCTGATTAATTTCAGGTAACTGTTACTATTGAATATTATCCATAAAATCCTTGTGTTTACCCGACAGGCGGTAAGCAAAACTCAGTACTTCGGCTATGACGACATACAGCGCGTCCGGAATGTGGTCACCGAGGTCGAGTTGAGACAGCAGCAGCGATAATTCCTCGTCCTCGTGTACCGGAACATTTTGCTGGCGGGCGATCTGTAAAATTTCTTCTGCGATTTCATGATGACCGCGTGCGGTGACAACCGGGGCCTGCTTCCCGTCGTATTCGAGCGCAATGGCGAATCGAGGCTGGGCATTGACGGATTTCGAAGTCGGCATTTCTACACCCGGATATGGAGCAATGCATCAGGCATTGCAAGTTCGTCGCGCTCATCTGTTTCGGGTGGTTTACCCGGAAAACTGTGAAATTGTCCAGGCTTGAAACCAGCACGGATAATCTGATCTTTAAATTCAGCCAGACTGGAATCTATTTTCTGCTGGGTTTCCGGTTTTCCGGACCAGAAACTGACCGATAAGGTGCTGTCATCGAGCAGTAAATGGGTGGAAATCAGTCCCAGTAAACCCAATTCAAAATTGAGGTGAATATCCCAACTTTGTTTATCCGGTTCAGCCTCGCTTTTTCTCTGACGAATCTTCAACTGTATATTCTGAGCATTATTCTGGTCGCACAAGGGAATAGAAATATTCAACGCAATCGGCTGTTGCAGTTCCTGCTGAAAACGTAGGTTAGTTTGCTGCAACAGCTGTTGGCCAAGCGATTGCTCAACCAGTTTAGTGACTTCACGAGTCAGGTGCTGAATCACTTCTTCCGGCATGGATATCTTTTTCGTCTGCTCAGTGTGAGCACCCGATACTGACTGTATTGAAACCGCCCATTGTTTTAATTGTTGCGCTACCGAAGTCTCTGATTTTGGAAATTGCTTTAATAATTGATAGAGGTTGTTTGTTGTCTCAGCTCGATCGGTTTTATTGTGGCTAGCGCCCAGGATGTGGCGTAACCATTGTTGTATCGTGGATTTATCGATATTTGAAAGCTGAGGCAGTGATGCAGTCAGCGTTGCCAATTGAGTGAAAAAATTTATATTAAGCGATTCCGGGCTGTCGGACTGAGTTGATATCGATGCTGGTAATTGATTGGTGGCCGACCATGGTGTATGCGTTGTTCCGGGAACCAATGAATTTTTTTGCGCGATTATGTTCTGGCTTTTTCCGATGTCTGTGGTTGGCAATGTATTGGCAGCTACAATGTTTTGAATCACTCTCACTAATTGTGTTATTGCGCTTGTCTGCTGTGCTTTGGCCTGGTAGGGAAGCAATTGGTTAATTGTTGATTTTAGTACCTGCTGGTGGTTAGTGGGCCGAATTTCTATTTTTGCTCCATCAGCCGATTTTTCCAAAGAAATGAGCTGCCCTGTTTTTAGACCAAGTCGCGTTGGAATGGAAATTCGTTGACCTCCAAGCTGGATGGTAGTACTGGCAGTTTTTTGCTCGGTAAGCAGAGCTGTCGCTGGTTTCGAGTCCGATAAAACATGTGACAAGCTCCGGTTTGCAGCCGAATTCAGGATAATTGGCTTGGGCGGTAATTGCCTGATTTTAATCACCGGAGTCTGTTGATCGCCTCCTGCCCGAATTTGCAGCCGGTCCCCGGCCTTTAAATCGAGGGTATTGGCGCTCAGAATTTGGCCGATCTGCGTATTCAGTAATGCCTGTCCCTTGCCGATCAAAGCGACTCTGGCTTCAATCGAACCGAGCTGACTCAATCGGTTAAACAGATCGGCTGGCAGCAGGGGTCTGTTACTGCTAAAAATAGGGGAATCCGAAAGTTTAGAAATGTCCATGGCAATATTTAACCACCCCGGGTAAATGTCTGCCGGTTTTCCAATTCAGTATAATGGAGAAAACGACTTAAGGAATGTTCTTTAGCCATACAAGAGGCGGCGCCATCGATTGATTGGTGTTAAAAAATTGTCATATCAAATAAAAATATCGGCCGAATACGAAATATCTGTAGAAAAAAGCCGGATTTAAAACAATTCTTCTCTAAAAACCGACAAAAATATGCCAATTTTGGTATGACTGTACAAATATTTGGCATAACATATTGATTTATAATAATTTAAAATATTGGCACGTATCTCGCATGTGTAGTAAGTGATCTAGTACATACAGGTATTATTAGAATGGCTCAATCGACCATATTATACGAAACTGCTAAAACCAAGGCTCATGTTATTGCGCTCGAACCGCGTATGTCTGCCAAAAATAAAGGTGACAAAAAGCATCTTGGTATTTTGCAGCTGTCGGATTTGTTGTCCAGAAGCCTCGAAATTGAGCAAATTATTGCTGTTTTCGCACAGGAAATTCAATCGAAGATTCCACACGTTGGCTACCGATATAAGGTGGGTGATATTGGTCTGGATATAATAAAAGGTGATGCTATCGGCCCATGCGCGAATTATCGACTGAAATTACAAAATTGCCAACTCGGCGAAATTTCTTTTTTCCGCGAACATATTTTTAGTAGCGAAGAACTATGCGCTCTCGAAGAATTGCTGTGTGTTCTGATTTATCCTGTAAAAAATGCGCTGATGTATCAGGTGGCACTAAAATCGGCCTATCGTGATCCGCTCACCGGTTTGAACAATCGTGCAGCGATGGAAAAATTATTACCGCGCGAAATAGAACTGGCCAATCGTCACGCCCAATCGATGGCGTTGATGGTAATGGATCTAGATGGTTTCAAGCAAATCAATGATCGCAACGGCCATGACGTAGGAGACCGGGTTTTGCGTGACGTCGGGGAAATATTGCAATCCGCGGTTCGGAATACCGATTTGCTCTATCGTTATGGTGGTGATGAATTTGTTGGTGGGTTGGCGCAAACGGATATTAATGGTGCGCTTGAAGTCAGTGAACGTATACGACGCGGTGTCGAATCACTATCGAGTTATGGCCAAGCTGTTTTAGACAATATAGAAATGAGCATTGGTATTACCATGGTAAGGCCCGACGACAATTTTACTAACGCTTTCAAGCGCGCTGATAATGCGTTGTATAAGGCCAAACAGGGCGGGAAAAATAGAATTATCATTATCTAGATATTTAGTAAAAATATCGCTTTATAAGATGGCAAACATTCAGATCGGTGCTATATATACTGACAAGCAAGAACAGCAGACGTGATATTGGAACGTCTGATAGGGATTGATAATTTGTGAAGAATATGATCTGTATTTTAACATTCAGTTGGAGTAGAAAATGGCCTCGATACTGGCAGTAGACGATTCATCATCGATGAGACAAATGGTTTCATTTACCTTAAAAAGTGATGGATATGATGTCACGGAAGCAGAAGATGGGGTCATCGCTCTCGATACTGCAAAAGGCAAAAATTTCGACCTGGTTTTAACCGATGTCAATATGCCGAATATGGATGGCATTACTTTAATCTCGGAGTTACGGAAGTTACCGGGATATAAAGGTACACCGCTACTCATGCTGACTACCGAATCTGCCTCCGATAAAAAACAGGCTGGCAAAACCGCCGGCGCCACCGGCTGGATTGTAAAACCTTTTAACCCGGAGCAATTGCTGGCTGTGATAAAACGGGCACTGGGCTAAACCATTACTGTTGTATGCCTATTTTCGGTTTTCCGGAGTATGAAACAACGCATCATAGCCGTGCTAAACCAAAAAGGTGGGGTCGGGAAAACGACTACTTCCTACAATCTGGCTTACGCTTATGCGAGTTTGGGTAAGCGGGTTCTTGCGATCGATCTTGATCCTCAATCACACCTGGCTGTTAGCTTAGGTCTTAAACAAACTGACTTATCCGGTATTGACGATATTTTTCTCGACGGTGCGAATGCCGGCGAATACATACTCAATCAACGTGACAACCTGGACATATTGCCCGCTGGTTTTCGACTGAGTGAAGTGGAACGATTGTCGGCAAAGGGAAGGCAGCAGGCGATAGTTATTCGTGATGCCATTCAAACTATTAAGCAGGGATACGACTTTATTATCCTGGATTGTCCTCCCACATCGGGTTTATTAAATTTCAATGCTTTATATGCGAGTGATGAAATTATTATTCCTGTATCGAGTGATTATCTGGCACTGCATGGATTGTCGCAATTAATGAAAACACTTAATAGAGCCCGGAGTTTTATGGAAAAGCCGATGACAATCTGGATTGCTTTGACACGCTTCGCTACCCGCCGCCGGCTATCGAGGGAAGTGCTATCGAAATTAATGCAATATTTTCCGCAACAGGTTTTGGCAACACCGATAAGAGAATGCGTGCCGGTTGCAGAAAGTCCCAGTTTTGGCCTGTCGGTCATTGAATACAATGCACAATGCAATGGTGCTAAAGACTATCTGTCTCTGGCCGATGATATTATGAAACGTAGAACTTTTAAGGCTTGACACATGATCCACAATATTGGGATCTTCATAAAGCAGTACCCACTTTCTTTATCCGGAATATGCATTGCAGTGCCGGCGAGTTTTCTACAGTTCTATTTAGCCGATCCCTGGCTGATCCTGGCAACATTGGTCGGTTTAGTTGTGATCATAGTCGGATTGATTCGCCATCAAATTATGATCCAGCAAGAGCATGGCAAAAGACCGTCGGCACCTGCATCAACGCTGGAACTGGTATCGATATTGAGCGACTTGTCGAGTCTGGTTAAGAACCCCTCCTCTGAAATTCTGGAATCACTGGGACAAATTAAAACCGTGGTTCAGGATGCAACAGCAAATCTTGGTGCAAGTTTTAATGGTTTGAATGAGCAAAGCCAGAATCAATCGAAAATGGTAAAATTCCTGGTGGATGAACGTAGCATTGCAGATGAAAGTCAGGATTTCAATATGCGCCAATTTTTGGATGAAACTGATCGACTGTTAAAAATGTTCATCACGCAACTGCTTGCTACCAGTCAAAATAGTATGCGTATGGTTTATACCATCGACGATATCGCGGGCCATATGGAAAGTGCTTTTAAGTTACTGGATGATGTGCGTAGTATTGCTGATCAGACTAATTTACTTGCTCTGAATGCCGCCATTGAAGCCGCACGGGCAGGTGAAGCGGGACGTGGCTTTGCCGTAGTGGCTGACGAAGTACGCGCTCTCTCGCAGAACTCGAATCGGTTTAGTGAAGAAATCAGGGTCGTGGTTCAGAAGGCTAAAGCGGATATAGTAGAGGCTCGGCATGTTGTTAATGAAATGGCATCGAAAGATATGACCGATACTTTGACGTCAAAAACGCGGATAGAAGGTATGCTCCAGGGTATCGAAAAATATGACCTTACGGTCGCCGAAGAGTTAAAGAGAATATCAGAAGTGACGGAAGAAATATCGGCATCTGTCCATCTCGCAGTGCGGTCACTGCAATTTGAAGATGTGGTCACCCAGGTTGCCGATTATTCCGAGGGCAATGGCAACCGTTTGCAGTCACTATTTGCATTAATCGACGAACAGTCACACAATTTGAGTAGCCAGTTTGAGGCAGAAGGTGATATTGCCGATTCGGAGATACTTGAATTTAAACAAAAGCTCGGAAATCTAAAACTCGAGTGGCAGCAGGAAATACACAAAGCGGTAGAGCAAAACACGATGGACCAGGGCGATATAGAGATGTTTTAGATAGTTAAAGCCGGTGTTATTATCGCCTGTCATTAAATTGTGAATATAATGGCATGGCGGAGGGATAATTAAAGATATCGCAACCCGCGGTATACTCAGCAGCAATATAGTTAAGGTAGAGGTAATAGAAGATGGGAATAAATACAACGGTTTCAGAGAGTGGTGAGAAGGTTACCATTGCGGTAACGGGCAAATTTGATTTTCAGCTATACGATGCGTTCCGTTCAGCCTATGCGAGCACCTCCGGGAAAGGTATTCAGTACGAAATCAATTTATCAGGTACCGAATATCTGGATAGTTCTGCCCTGGGAATGCTGTTATTGTTACGAGAACACGCTGGTGGCGAATCATCAAGTATCGACATTACCCAGGTTTCTGTTGATGTTAAAAAAGTTTTGGATGTCGCAAATTTCGGCAAACTGTTTAATATCTGATGGGCGTATAAGATTATGAGTGTTTGCGCAGAAAATATATGAGTGATTATGCTGAAAAGAGGGATTTCCTGCGCATGGCTATCGACTGTGATTTCAGTTTCAGAAATCGTGGCGATAAACAACGCTTTGGCGGTCAGGTCATTAATTTAAGCAGTAAGGGAATTTTGTTTTCATCCAGTCAGAATTTTGAGATAGGTTCAACACTGGATATCATTTTGACGCCGAGCAATTCATTGACTCCACCTATGGAAGCATCGGTTATCGTCACACGGGTAGTTGAAAACCAGCCTGTTTATGAACTTGCCTGCGAAATTCAGGAAATCAAATAATCCAGCTAATGCAGTGAATTCGTGTAATGGTTTGCAACGTACTTTTTGACTAACGCCATAAACTCGTCGGCAATATGCTCGCCTTTTAGTGTGACGGTTTTTATGCCGTCTTCATATACCGGCGCTACAGGCCGTTCTCCGGTACCGGGTAGACTGATACCGATATTAGCCTGCTTACTTTCACCCGGTCCGTTAACAACGCACCCCATTACCGCGACGTTCATTGATTCAACCCCCGGATACTGATTTTGCCATGCTGGCATTAATTTATCGAGCTGTTGCTGAATTTTTTTGGCCAGTACCTGGAAGTATTCACTGGTAGTGCGACCGCAGCCGGGGCAGGCAATTACGGTAGGTGTAAAGGCACGTAAATCCAGCGCCTGAAGTATTTGTTGTGCTACCTTAACTTCTCGGGTTCGTGAAGCGCCCGGCTCGGGTGTCAGTGATATCCTGATCGTATCACCGATCCCCTGATTCAATAGAATAGACAGGGCCGAGGTCGACGCAATGATGCCTTTATCACCCATACCTGCCTCGGTCAGACCGAGATGCAAAGCGTATCTCGATTGATGTGCAAGTGATTGATATACCTTAATTAAATCGCCTACTCGGCTCATTTTGCAACTAATTATTATTTGATCTCGATGCAGGCCGATTTCTTCGGCAAATTTAGCGCTCGACAGTGCCGACTCTATCACTGCCTGGCGATTGATTTCGGCCAGAGATGCCGGATCCGCAAGATTGGCATTGCGAGTTAATAAGTCAGCTAACAGTTGCTGATCCAGGCTACCCCAATTGACACCGATCCGAACCGGTTTGTTAAATTTACAGGCGGTTTCGATCATTTCACTAAACTGACTGTCACGCTTTTTACCCCGACCGACGTTGCCGGGATTAATGCGATACTTGGCAAGTGTCTCGGCACAGGCAGGGTGTTGTTTAAGGAGTTTGTGCCCGTTGAAATGAAAGTCACCAATGATGGGAACGTCGTATTCAGTTGCCGCGAGGGATTCAGCAATATAAGGAATTGCTTTCGCAGACTCGTCGTTATTAACCGTGACGCGCACCAATTCAGATCCAGCATCGGATAGTTGTTTAATTTGTTCTACGGTTGCACTTACATCCGCAGTATCCGTATTGGTCATTGACTGTACTACGACCGGAGTAGCGTTTCCAATCGTGACAGCCCCGACTTTGACGGCGTTGGTGATATGTCGACCTTGTTCTAACATCTTGCAACTGATTTTGATAGTTTGGATGACAATAGTAATAGACTATCGGATCAGGTTAAAGAAATAACCGTGGATGTCGATATTTTCATTAGACAGATTTGCATAGCCCCGAAATATAGAAAAAACTCACCAATTTTTTCTAATTTGCACTATAAAAACTGTAACGCAATAGTAATTATTCAGCGAGACATAGGAGACCCACGATATGTCTATCGATATGGCTCAATTTCATCAGGTTTTTTTCGAAGAGAGCTTTGAAGGCCTGGAAGTAATGGAACAGGGATTAATGGAGCTTGAACCTGGAATTCCCGACTCGGATGTGATCAATAGTGTATTTCGTGCAGCCCATTCTATTAAAGGCGGAAGCGGTACTTTCGGGTTCAAAGATATCGCTGACTTTACACATGTGATGGAAACGCTGCTCGATCAAATGCGGGACAATGTTCGGCAAATTACGGTACAAAACTCCGATATATTGTTGAAATCGGTCGATTGCCTGCGAGAAATGCTGGAATCAACTCAGAACGAAACGCCGGTCGATAAAGCCCGTGTCAAGGAGTATCAGCGGTCGCTCGAAATCGAACTGAGCTCCGGTTCGTCTGAGACTGCAAATAGTTCCAGGCCCGACGATAAATCGCAGGAAGAGATTGACTCTGGACATGTCGGCTGGTCGATTAGTTTTCGACCTGAAAGTCAACTTTTCCAAACCGGCAATGATCCCCTGTCTTTAATTCGTGAACTGGGTGAACTCGGTGAACTGGAAATCAATATCGATACCTCAGAGGTGCCGGAATTTCACCTGCTTGAAAGTGAAGACTGTTACCTGAACTGGGAATTGACACTTGTCGGTGACGTCAAGCGAGAGCAGATTGATGAGCTATTCGCCTGGGTCGAAGATATCTGTGAACTCAAAATTCAGGCTTTGGGCTCGGAGTTGGTCGCAGATAAATCTGTCTCCTCGATCGTGCAATCTGTCGAAAACAAAGCTGAAGTTGTCGAGACTTTACCAGTCCCACAACGCCGAGCCAGTGATAGTGGTGGCCCCGGTGGTGATCGTCGAAAGAAGGACCGGCGAGGCTCGGGGTCGGGCGCCAATTCGATCCGAGTCGATACGGTTAAAATTGATTCCTTAATAAATATGGTCGGTGAGCTGGTAATCACGCAGTCCATGCTTGGGCTACTCGGTGAGACAATAGACGATCATCAGAAAATTACACCGCAGGAAATCGAAAAATTGCGTGATGGAATCATGCAGCTTGAGCGCAATACTCGGGAGCTACAGGAAAATGTTATGCAGGTGCGCATGATGCCGATCAGTTTTACATTTTCCCGTTTCCCCCGCCTGGTTCGCGATTTGTCATCACAGATGGGTAAGAAAATTGAACTAAAAATGAGCGGTGAAAATACCGAGGTCGATAAAAATATAATCGAAAAAATAGGCGATCCGCTGGTTCACCTGGTGCGCAACAGCCTCGATCATGGCATCGAAATGCCGAAAGACCGCGTGACCGGGGGTAAACCCGAAACGGGTATCATCCATCTCAATGCATTTCATCGCGGCGGTAACATCGTTATCGAAATTATCGATGATGGTAAAGGTATGGATAAGGATCTTCTGCGCCGGAAAGGTATCGAGAAGGGACTAATCAGTGAAGAGGATATTCTCAGCGATAAGCAGATATTCGATTTGATCTTTATGGCTGGATTCTCCACGGCAAGCGAAGTTACCGATGTCTCCGGTCGTGGTGTCGGCATGGATGTCGTCAGGCGAAATATTCTCGAGCTCGGAGGTAATGTCGAAATTGATTCCAGCCAGGGTATTGGCACCACTATGACGATTCGATTGCCGTTAACCCTCGCCATATTGGATGGTCAGACCATTCGAATTGGTGAGGAGCATTACATTGTACCGATTACATCAATTGTTGAATCGTTACAAATTAAGACCGAAATGGTGAATATGGTCAGTGGTCAGGGTGAAACATTTAAATTGCGGGGAGAATATATTCCGATCATTCGCTTGCACGATGTATTCGGCGTTGAATCAATTGAAAATATTATTCAGGAAGGATTGCTGGTCGTTGTTGAATCCGATGGACAACAAATGGGACTGCTAATCGATGAGTTGCTCGGGCAGCAACAGGTTGTCATAAAGTCTCTGGAGCACAATTACAAGAAAACTGAAGGGTTTTCGGGTGCGACGATTCTGGGTGATGGCCGTGTCGCACTTATTCTGGATATGCCCGGCGTCATGCGCCTTAACAAAAAAATGGGGCATTTGTCCCATATCAGAGCAGCTTAATCAGATGAATGAAGAAATTGCCATTGAAAACGATACGGATTCCAAAGCTGACCAATATCTTACCTACGCAGTCGGCAAGGAAGACTACGGGGTGAAAATTCTCAGTGTCCGAGAAATACGCGGTTGGGAGCCGGTTGCGCGCGTACCCAATACGCCGACTTACATTAAAGGCGTGTTAAACCTGCGTGGAACTGCTGTTCCGGTGGTGGATATGCGTCTGAGATTGAATTTAGCTGATCCGAGTTATAACACCGCCACAGTACTAATTGTGTTACGCGCCGAGATCGATGGCGCAGAGCGTATCGCCGGAATTGTTGTCGATTCTGTATCGGATGTAATGAATGCCGGTAGTCAGGACGTCCGTAAAACACCTGATTTCGGTGAAACAGTCGATACCGAATTCATTACCGGTCTGGCTGATGTCGATGGAAAAATGGTGATGTTATTCGACGTAGATAATTTTATGCGGCATCCAGATATATACGATGCGCCCGCAGATACTGAATAGTTCAACAGGTTACCAGTCATGAGTGTAGATCATCAAAATCACATTGCTACTTCGAAACTTGAATTTCTTACATTTACGCTCGGTAGTGAAATTTATGGTGTCGATATTCTCAGGGTCAGAGAGATTCGTGGTTGGGAGAAAATTCGAGAGCTACATGACACGCCGAAATATGTTAAAGGTGTTCTCGATTTGCGCGGCAACATTGTACCGGTTGTTGATTTACGTATTCGCTTCGGTGTTGAAAACTGTGAATATACATCGACGACTGTGACGATAATCCTTGCATCAGGTGACGAAGATAACATGATGGGCGTAGTTGTTGATAGCGTTTCAGATGTTCTTGCGGTGGCTCAGGACCAAATTAAACAGGCACCCAACCTTGGCACGAAGATTAATACCAATTATATACGTGGAATGGTCACCCTGGCCGAGGAAATGGTGATGTTGGTCGAATCCGATAAGTTACTTGATACTGAGGAATTTGAAATATTGTCCAAGCTGGAAGGAGTCGCTTGATCATGGCTGCCAAAAAATCTGCAAAAACGGTGCTTGAGTACGATCCTCTGGCCTGGTTGAAGGAAGATGAAAGTAAAAGCGAAAAGTCGGGCGGAAAAACAACCGGGCGCAAAAAAAATGCGCCCAAAAAAGTAAGTCAGAAGGCCGTAAAAAAGACATCTGGCAGCAAGTCGTCGACCGTTAAAGAGACTTTAAAGAATCCTGCGGTAAAAAAAGAAGATGCAATTACGGAAACCGCAGTAGTTGAAAATGTCAATTTTGGGTTTTTCGATACAGGAGATGAAGTTATGGATAGTGAAATAGTTGCCTTAGAAGCTGATACTGCGGCCATTTCCCTGGGTCGCGCATTAACCATTAAAACTGTCGCTGAAATTAAACAATGTATCGATGAAAATCTGGCGTTGAATGGTGACATACGACTCGATTCGACGGAACTGCAAAAAATAGATACCGCTGGGTTGCAACTATTATTCAGTTTGCAGAAAAGTCTCAATGACGACGGTCAGAACCTAACCTGGGCAAATAAAAATTCGGCCATCGAATCAGCCGCCAGCCTTATTGGGCTGCCTGATTTATTTGGTAAAACCACGTTGGCGAGATATGGATTGTTCAAAGATGAGGCTGACGGAAACAACCAGAATCCGGGATTTGGATTTTTCTAAATCAGCAACGATAACCTATAAACCTGATGACAATTGCTCCATCTACGCTAGATAGCGCTGAAGAGGTTGGCTGGAGCCACGTTCGCGAAACCATTCGCATGCTGTTTCTTGCGATTGCACAAATTGAAATAGCTTTGCGCGAGAGTAATGATTCGGTCGATCATCTTACCGGGGCTTTTACCTCGATGGTAGGACGAGAAAACGAAATCGTCCGGTCTATCGATCAACTCTCAAGCGAAGGTGATGACGAGAAAATCTGCCAGTCTATAAAAGATAATGCTGAAAAAGTGACAGAAAAGATGCAAAGCGCAATCGTTGCTTTTCAATTTTATGACAAGCTCACCCAACGATTAACCCACGTCGGTGGCAGCATGGAAGCGTTAAGTGTTTTACTGGGTGATGAGGCCCGTATTGGTCAAGTTGACGAGTGGCGTAAATTGCAGGCCGGGATCAAATCGAAATACAGTATGACGGAGGAATACGAACTGTTTAATGCAGTAATGGACGGTGGAGATATCAGGGAAGCGATTCGTAAATTCAATGAAACGCAGCACTCAGATGTACAAGACGACATCGAATTTTTTTAATCGTGAATCCTGACAAAGAATTTGAGTTCACTAGTGATGATTTTGATTATCTTCGCGGTATTGTTACAAAAACAACCGGTATTGTGGCGCCAGACGATAAATATACGATGTACTATTCGCGCCTGGCGCGTCGGTTACGTAGTCTGGGATTAGCTGATTTTGCCGCTTATCGAGAATATCTAAAAGCTAATCAGGAGACCGAAAGCATAGAATTGGTAAACGCAGTAACGACCAATCTGACCTCATTCTTTCGTGAAAAACATCATTTCGACTATATTCGTGAGACTTTGATACCAGAAAAAATTCGCAGTAATGATCGCCAAATTAACGTCTGGTCGGCCGGTTGCTCAACTGGTGAGGAGCCCTACACTATCGCTATGACGCTGTTACAGGCTATACCTGACCCCAAACACTGGGACATCAAAATTCTCGCGACCGACATTGACTCGAACGTACTGAAAACCGGCAGTACCGGAGTTTATGATGCCGGCCGTGTCGCCGATCTGGATATTGGCTTGCTACGTCGATATTTTAAAAAAGGCAGCGGACAGAATGCGGGCAAGGTCAAAGTCACTTCGGATTTAAATCAATTGATTCAATTCAAACAGTTAAATTTGCTTCACGACTGGCCCATGCGTGACAAAATGGACTATATATTCTGCCGTAACGTGGTGATTTATTTTGATAAAGAAACAAAAGCAAGCCTGGTTGATCGTTTTGCCAATCAACTTCAGGATCAAGGAATTTTATTCATGGGGCATTCAGAATCGTTATATAAGACCAGTGATCGGTTTAACTTGCTTGGGAAAACAATATATCAACTGGTAAACCCCTAGATGCTAAGGAGGAACAAAGCTAATTTTCCGGCGACCTTGCCCGGTTTTGAGGGTATTAATCGCTATTGGGATAACCGAATGCAAAGTATTGCAGCAAAAATATTACCAGGTGAGTATTATGTTACTAACTCCAGTGAATTTGTGACCACTGTGTTGGGTTCCTGTGTTTCTGCCTGTATTCGTGACTGTGCTACCGGCGTCGGGGGTATGAATCATTTTCTGCTACCGTTAAATAAAGGTGAGTCCTGGTCGGTGACCGAAATTGCCAGTCTCGCTAACCGGTATGGAAACTACGCCATGGAACATATGATTAACGATATTCTTAAGCAGGGTGGACGAAAGCAGAACCTCGAAGTAAAACTATTCGGCGGATCGAAAATAATCGAAAGCATGACCGACATAGGTAACAGCAATATTCGTTTTGTAAGGAATTATCTAAAAACAGAAGCGTTAAAGGTCGTAGCTGAGGATTTAGGCGGCATTAATCCACGCAAAGTGAGGTATTTTCCGCAGACCGGTAGAGTGCTGGTCAAACGGATCAGGGATTTGCATAACGACACCATTATCAAGCGCGAATCTGCTTATATTGAATCGTTTGACGATGACATGACGCAGGGAAATATCGATTTCTTCGAGTAGACACCGATGTATAGATGGCAGCGTATAATATCAGGTCAAAATAGAGTGAAAGGGAGGAAGTAGCTGGTGATAAGAGTGCTCATAGTAGACGATTCTTCGTTAATCAGACAGTTGATGACGAGTATACTCTCGGCCGATGCCGAAATCGAGGTGGTGGGTACTGCGCAGGATCCCTACGATGCACGCGAAAAGATCAAATCGCTCAAACCTGACGTCATCACCCTCGACGTTGAAATGCCAAAGATGGATGGCGTCACTTTTTTACGCAATTTGATGCGCCTGCATCCATTACCGGTGGTCATGGTATCTACTTTAACCGATGCCGGGGCCGGTATTACGCTGGAAGCTCTGGAACTCGGTGCGGTTGACTATGTGTCTAAACCGAAGATGAACTTCCAGCAAGGCATGATGGCTCATGCAGACGAGATAGTCGAAAAGGTGAAAGCGGCGGCTAAGGCCAATATCAAGGGTGGTTATGTCGTACCGCCGGGCAAAAGAATACCGATTGCAGGAAACCAGGCGCTGAAATTTAAAACCACCGATATGATCATCGCGATTGGCGCTTCGACAGGTGGTACCGAAGCGATCAGAGATATCCTTTGTCAGTTACCACCGAATACACCGGGTATTGTTATCAGTCAACATATTCCCGGGGCATTTAGCACCGCCTTTGCCGAACGTTTAAATCAAAATAGCGCCATGTCTGTTTCGGAAGCGAGTCAGGGGCAGCAAATTTTACCGGGCCACGCATACGTCGCGCCAGGAACTCATCATTTAAAGGTAAAACGCGATGGCGCCCGCTTTATCTGTCAAATCGATGACGGTGAAGCGGTGAATCGTCACAAACCATCGGTTGAAGTCATGTTCAAATCAGTTGCCGAAAATGTCGGTGCCAATTCCTTATGCATTCTTCTAACGGGAATGGGTGACGATGGATCGGATGCAATGGGCATGATGCGAGAAGCTGGTGCGCCAACCATTGCACAGGATGAGCAGTCCAGTGTGGTTTGGGGAATGCCCGGGGAAGCAGTAAGGCGCGGATATGCCGATGAGGTTTTGCCGTTACACCATATTGCTGAGAGAATTCTGTACTACGTTTCAAAACGCCAGTAAATTCTGGATGGCCTAGATAACATGCTCTGATACTATGCAAGCCTACAACTGCCACGGGTTTTTGACTTGCTGCAACAGATAACAATAATTGCCTTTGATCTCGACGATACGCTGTGGCCCTGCCTGCCGACGATAGAGTATGCCGAAGAAATGCTTTATGGCTGGCTAAATGCACAGTATCCGCGTATTACCGAGCGATATAACCGGGCTGAAATACTGGCAAGGCGAAAACAATTCACGATCGATAATCCTGATTGCCGCGTCAATATGACTTTGATGCGCCACGAATTTCTGCGTTTTCTGGCGACGGAATCGGATTATGATGCAGAAATTCTGGTCAGGGATGGATTTGATGTGTTTTTCGAGGCACGACAACAGGTCACTTTTTACGATGACGTTTTACCGAGCCTCGAACGCCTGAAGCGAAGCTATCGTTTAGGGTCAATTAGTAACGGTAACGCCAGCATTGAACATGTCGGTCTGGGCCATATATTTGAACATTCAGTCAGCGCTGCCGATCACAATGTAGCAAAGCCGGATAAAAGAATTTATCTCAAACTCGCGGAGCATTTTAAAGTGCTGCCCGAGCAGGTTCTTTATGTCGGCGATCATCCAGAATACGATGTAGTCGGACCCGAGCAGGCGGGTATGCCAGCGGTTTGGATTAATCGTCAAAAAATACCGTGGCCTGATGATTTGCCGGAGCCACGGTTTCAGGTTGCTGATTTGCGAGCGCTAGAAGAATTACTGGCAAAGTGTCGAACAAGCCAGTAATTATTTTAACAAACTGGATACTGCATCATAAATCTTATCTGCCAGAATGGGTTGAGCAGCAGCCGTTGGATGTATGCCATCAGCCTGCATCAAATGTGCTGCGCTGGCGGCTACACCTTCAAGAAAGTGTGGCAGAAAATGGATAGAATGTTGAGCCGTAATCGATTCGAAGATTTGCTGGAAGCGCTGATTGTAAGCAGGACCAAGATTAGGAGGCAGGTCAATACCGATTAGCAATACATCGCTTTCGTTACGCAGCGCCATGGATATCATTTGATCGAAATTACTGGCGGTCTGACTGAAATTCAATCCACGAAGGCCGTCATTGCCACCGAGTTCGATTATTAGAATATCTGGAGTATGTCGATCGAGCAAGTTGGCCAGGCGTTGGGCGCCTCCAAAAGTTGTTTCCCCGCTAATACTGGCATTAATCACACTTGCGTCTGGATATTGTTGCCTTATATTAGTGGTAAATAGATTCGGCCAGCTTTGTTCTACCGGGATATTATACGCTGCGCTTAAGCTGTCACCGAGAATGAGTATTTTCGGTACCGAATTACTCGCAAAACTGTGATTTTGATAGGCACATAAAACGACAAGAACCATGCTTGAAAAAAACTGCTGTATCTTACTCAATGATGTCACCAAAACTGTTGATACAGCAGATGGTAACCTTGATGTGGTTAAAAATATATCCCTGCAAGTACCTTACCAGCAAGCTTTGGTGATTCAAGGTGCATCGGGTTCGGGCAAGACAACTTTGCTCGGTTTAATGGCGGGACTTGATCAAAGCAGTTCCGGGCAGATTGAATTACTGGGTGAATCCCTCATCGATAAAACGGAGGAACAACGGGCCCGGGTGCGGGCGGGGCAGGTTGGATTTGTCTTTCAATCATTCCAACTGGTTCAGGGTGCGACCGCATTGCAAAACGTTATGCTGCCGCTCGAACTCGGTGGAGCCGACAATGCCTACGAACTGGCTCGTGAGCATTTGGTTGAGGTCGGACTTGAAAAAAAGATTGATATTCTGGTCGATCATTTATCCGGAGGCGAGCAACAACGCGTTTCCATTGCCCGGGCCTTTGCAGTAAAACCGAAGATTCTGTTTGCCGATGAGCCGACCGGCAATCTGGATGCAGTAACCGGTGCTCAGATTGCCGACTTAATGTTTCGATTACGCGATCAATCCGGCACGACTCTGGTATTGGTAACGCACGAGCAGGTGCTTGCTGATAGAGGTGACGTTCAAGTTCAAATCGAATCGGGCCAGATCCTGCAGGATTAAAAGAAAAGGCTCATGAATACAAAATTACCCGCGATGCAATCATACCGACTCATGCTGGTAGCCACGGTGATTACTATTAGTATCGTCACTGCCAGTCAGTTAATAACTCAGCGCATTGGTTTAATGCTCGATCGCCAGGCCAGCGAATTGCTAGCGGCTGATTTGGTCATTGTATCAAGTTCTCCGCTAAGCGATCGTTATTGGCGGCAGGCGAAAGAATCAGGGTTATCGGTCGCAAGCACAACCAGTTTAAGAACGGCGATATTTATAAACGAGGAACCACAACTGGTTGAGCTCAAGGCTGTCAGTGAAAACTACCCGTTGCGAGGTCAGCTTGAAATTGCCAGTGATCTTACTGCAATGCGGCAACGAGTGGATACAATTCCGGCGCGAGGGGAAATCTGGATCGATTCCAAGATAAACAAAACATTGAACACGAAGGTTGATATCGGTTTCCAGGCGTTTGATAGTAAATGGTTACTCACTTACGAACCCGACCGGGGTGGCGCCCTTTTCAATCTGGCGCCGCGGATACTGATGAATCTGAATGATTTAGAGCAAACCGGATTAATTATTCCGGGTAGCCGGGCAACCTATCGACAATTATTCTCAGGCGGTGAGGCTGAAATTGCACGATTTGTGGACTGGCTTAAGCCACAACTACTCGACGGAGAGCAAATACAGGATCTGGAAAATGCCCGACCGGAGATGCGCCAGGCGCTGGAGAGGACACGAAAGTTTTTTGCCTTATCCATAATATTGACACTGGTTATTGCGATGGTAGCTATCGCTATCACTGCACGTTACACCGCTGGTAGGGAGTCACCCAAGGTTGCAGTGTTGCGTGCTTTTGGTGTACCTCAAACCCGGTTAATCAAATTCTATCTATTGCAGATCGCCAGGCTCTGGCTGATCGCCAGTTTCGTCGGTATGGGGCTAGGCTGGATTACGCAATATCCGCTCGAATGGGTGTTGGACGGCTGGTTCGCGAGGGAAATACCATCGGTTTATGTTGTTCGTCCTTACCTGATTGCCGGAGTGGTGGGCATTATCAGCCTGACCGGCTTCTGTTTACCTTATATACTAAATGTGATTTCAACCGCACCGATGCAGGTTTTTCGACCGGTTCAGGACAGGCAATCGGTAAAACGGCGTTTGTGTTATAGCGCTTCCGCAGTTATCACGGTATTTCTGATTCTCGCATTGTTGATGCAAAGTTCCACAGTGGCGGTAGTAGTTCTAACCCTGATATTGTTGCTGACCCTGATTTTGCCTGTTATTTTTGCGATGCTAATCAGATTATTGCTTGTTTCCGGTTCGCGGCGGTTCTGGCTTAAAGCCTATTTGCTCTCTAGATTAAAGTCGACTAGTCGTGGCGCCATACTGGTGATGTCCGGCTTTAGCCTGGCGTTGTTGGCGATTTTGCTTATTGCGGTAGTTAAAGACGAATTGCTCGCAGCCTGGCAGAAACAATTGCCGGAAGATATTCCAAACTATTTTCTCATCAATCTGCAAAAGCAGGATGTACCAGCTATTCATGATTTCCTGAATGATCAGAATATTCCGTCCTCGAACCCCTATCCATTGGTACGAACCCGACTTACTGCTATAAATCAGGTGCCGGTACAGTCAATCAAATTCAGCGACCCTCGTGCCCGTCATCTCGTCAACCATACGTTTAATGTCAGTTATACAGAGGTATTACCGGACGAAAATGCCATAGTTGAAGGTCGCTGGATTAGTGCCGATGAGGCCTTCGATCAGTTTTCAGTGGAACAGGGCATGGCGGAAAAACTTGATCTTAAGCTGGGTGACGTCATTTCACTGAGTGTTGCCGGTGAACGTATTGAGGCGCCGGTAACCAGCATCAGGTCGGTTGTATGGGAAAATTTCAAACCCAATTTCTATCTGATCTCGAATAGCCGGTTAATAGAACAAAGACCTCAAACCTGGTTACTCAGCGCTTTAATCGAAGGTGAGCATAAACTTGCATTAAAGCAGTTGCTGGAACGTTTTCCTTCGATTACATTACTTGATGTAAGCGTGCTAATGTCGAGAATCCGCGCAATTTTGGAGCGGGCCACGATCGCGCTGGAATTTTTCTTTCTGTTTGCCCTGGCTTCTTCTTTAGTTGTACTGCTGGCCGCGATCCAAACCGGCAAACACGAGCGGCAGAAGGAATCTTCATTATTACGTGCGCTGGCAGCACAAAGTGCTCAGCTATTTCGGGTTCATGTATTTGAATTTACCCTCATGGGATTGTTAATCGGCTTTTTTGCCGCGTTTTTTGCCAATCTTGCCGGCTGGTTGGTGAGTGTGCATTTCTTCGACATCGACTATCATTTTTCTTTTGCTATCTGGGGCTACAGCCTGCTCTCGGCAACCCTTGTACTAACCATTGCCGGTATCCTCGTAAGTCGAAAGGTTTATAATGAATCGCCAATGAATATACTGCGTTCCTGATGTCCGCAAGCCAACTCAATATTAATCAAAAGCAGGTGCTGGTCGAACTGATTAGCGCGACTATGCCATGGGATGACGATTTAGCGCGGGCACTCGATTATGCCTTTGGCGAGGAACACGCGGATCAAAGCCAGCCTAGTAGCACCGATGTAGTGCGGCGCGTGCTTGAGCTTGGTACCGATCGAAATACGGTTATTGCAACCTTGTTAACCGATCCGGGCTTGCGTGGTGTGCTCGATATAGGGAAAGTCGAGCAGGAATTTGGTTGCCAGGTTGCCAAATTGACCGAAGGTGTAAATCAACTTTACTTGCTTCAGGATAGCAAACAGGTTCGACCAAAATCGCCCGAACAGGCAGAAAAGCTTCGCCGCTTGCTAATGGCCATTATTAGCGATGTTCGCGTGATGTTGATCAAGCTGTGTTACCGGGTCGAGCGCCTCAAACTGCTCAAACACACCCACTACGAAGAACGCCGTGAGGTAGCCCAGGAAACCATAGATATATTCGCGCCACTGGCCAATCGACTTGGCATGGGTTTGATTAAATGGGAAATGGAAGATCTGGCGTTTCGTGCACTCGAACCACAAACCTATAAACGCATCGCCATGCTACTAGAGGAAAAACGCAGCGAGCGCGAGGCTTTTATCAGACGGTTTACAGGATTGCTCGAAAATCGGCTCGGGCAGCAGGAAATTAAGTCGACCGTGAGTGGCCGTGTTAAACATATAGTCAGCATCTGGCGAAAGATGCAGAAAAAGAACCTGGAATTTCATGAACTTTTCGATGTCCGCGCCGTGCGGGTTCTAGTTGATTCAATCGCCGACTGCTACGCCGTACTTGGTGTCGTGCATACCAGTTGGCAACATATTCCGCGAGAATTTGACGATTATATCGCCAACCCTAAGGAAAATGGCTATCAGTCGTTGCATACCGCGGTTGTTGCTGAAAGTGGGCAGGTTATCGAAGTACAGATTCGTACCTTTGAAATGCACGAAAAGTCTGAATTTGGTGTTGCCTCGCACTGGCGTTATAAGGAAGGCGTCAATCTCGATCAACGTATGGAAAACAGTATTTCGGCCATGCGCGAAATGCTCGACGGCTCGGCTGAAGAGGTGTCCGATGTTATCTCCGAAATTTCGACCGAGTTATCCAGTGACCGGGTTTATGTTTTCACCCCTCAAGGTCAGGTAGTAGATGTTGCCAAAGGTGGTACACCACTCGATTTTGCCTATTCGGTTCATTCCGAGGTCGGTCATCGTTGCCGTGGCGCCAAGGTTAACGGACGCATTGTTACCCTTAATACTGAGCTACAAACCGGTGATGAAGTCGAAATACTAACCACCAAGGAAAGTCGTCCAAGTCGTGACTGGATGAATAAAAATCTTGGTTTTATTAAATCTGCGGGAATTCGCTCGAAGGTACGTAATTGGTTTAATCACCAGGATCTGGAACATAATGTGCTCGACGGTAAGAATCTACTCGAACGCACTCTTTCAAGATATTCGATACATAATGCCGATATAAAAGATCTGGTCGGGCATTTCAAGCGCAAGGACGTAGATCAATTTTTTGCCGATATTGGGCGTGGTATGATTACCTCGGCACAGATTATCGGTTTTTTGCAGACCGAACCGGAATCTGGCGATCCGTTTAAAAAAATAAAAAAAACTGAATCGAAGAAGCCGCTATCCAAGGATGATGTCAGCATTCATGGCGTCGGTAATTTGATGACGCAGTTTGCCAAATGCTGTAAACCGGTACCGGGTGATTCCATTATCGGCTTTATTACCATTAGCGCCGGTATCACAGTTCACAAGATAGATTGTCCCAATGTGTTGGCGCTTCCTGAAGAAAAGCGACAGAGATTGATTGAGGTCGAATGGGGGCAAAACGGTAATTCGGTTTATCCAGTGGAGATTTCAGTGACCGCATTTCAGCGCACTACTTTGATGCAGGATATCAGTAGCATTCTCGCGAATTTGAAGGTGGATTTACTCAATATCAATTCGACCACCAGGCGCGATGATCAAATGGTGTATACGAAGCTAACTATTGAAATACATAGCATCGACGAACTGGTTGCTATTATCGATAAACTAACTCAGCTTGCGAATGTTCAGGATGTTAAACGCATTGCCTGAAGCAGCTATTAATCGCCGCTTCTGTATTGCGCCTATGATCGATTGTTCTGACCGGCACAACCGATATTTCCTGCGACTCTTTTCTCCGCATATTCTGTTATATACCGAAATGGTGACCGCTGCTGCAATTGTTCATGGTGATCGAGAGCGCCTGTTGGGTTTTAATCATGAGGAACACCCTGTCGCGGTACAACTTGGTGGCTCCGATCCGGAACAACTTTATAAGGCAGCTCAAATTTGTACCCAATTCGATTACGATGAGATCAATCTAAATTGCGGATGCCCCAGCGACCGCGTTCAATCGGGAAATTTTGGCGCTTGCCTGATGGCAAATCCGGGTCTTGTCGGAGAATGCGTTTCTGCATTGAGGGCTGCTTCCCACTTGCCTGTCACGGTCAAACATCGTACCGGAATTGACCAGCAGAAGGATTACGATTTATTTTATAACTTTGCACAATCTCAGATCGAAGCCGGCGTCGATGCACTGATCGTTCATGCGCGAAATGCCTGGTTACAGGGTTTGAGTCCCAAGCAAAATCGTGAAATACCACCCTTGAAATACGACTGGGTTTATCGTCTGAAATTGGATTTCCCTGATACCGAAATAATTGTCAATGGCGCGATCAAAACCCTGGGTGCGGCCGTCGAACATTTAAACAGGGTTGACGGTGTCATGTTGGGCCGAGAGCCGTATCAGAACCCTTTTGTGTTGCAAAAAGTCAATCAGGTGATATTCGGCGAAACGGCTGTCAGTTTGCCTTCCCGCCGCTCTATTTTAAACCGTATGTATCCTTACATTGAATCACAATTACAACAGGACATACCGCTTAGCCGGATAATCCAGCACGTCATCGGTCTTTATCGTGGTGAACCCGGTGCTCGTTTGTGGCGACGATATCTGAGTGAAAATGGCAACAAGAAAAAAGCGACAATGGAAGTTTTTTACCAGGCAGAGAAATTGATTGTCTGAATCGCCGGGTAGATTATTGATTTCATGCATCTGCTCGATTCGAGTTGAATTACAGTTAGCTAGCGCAAATACACGTAACTCGCGCCGTGCCCGCCATCTACTGGCTGGGCCGGACACCAGCCGAGCACCGAATTTTGCTCTGACAGCCAGTGTAAAGCCAGGGGTTTCAAAATGGCGGATTCCTGTGAGCGCAGACCTTTGCCATGAATAACGATTACCATTCTGTAACCGGCTGATATCGCCTGTTGGAGAAAACCTGATAGTTCTGAATAGGCCTTTTTTTGGGTACACCCGTGTAGGTCGAGGCAATCATCTACCGGGAGTTGGCCCTGAGTTATTTTACGCCGGAGTCTTCGCCGGATGCCATGGTCAAAAAATGTGTCAGTTAATACGGATTGCTGACGATAACTTAAACGGGTAAAGTCATTTTCTGCCTGCTCCGGGCTTTTCCTTGATGGCGTCGCTTTGGCTGGGCGCTGACGATAGACATTAATGCGGTCGGTATGCACGCGCTTTACGTCCGACATCATCGACGCGAAGTCCGTTTCTTCTTGAGCTGATTTTCTGGCCACTGCTGTGATTTATCAATACTTGCAGCGGACATACTAAACCAATAATCCTGATCTGGATATCTTGTATCTTATATCGGCAGCAGGACTCAATTTAGTTTATCATTCACCCTTTTTTAAATTTACCACCTTTAATGCATATTCTGGTTACCAATGACGATGGTTATCTCGCACCGGGAATTCGAATTCTCGCGGATGTATTGTCATCGCTTGCGCGAGTTTCAGTGGTCGCACCCGATCGCAATAAAAGTGGGGCCAGCAATTCGCTTACCTTAATGCGCCCGTTACGCGCGGAAATGACGCCACAGGGTTATTATCGGGTCGACGGCACGCCGACTGATTGCGTTCATCTGGCTATTTCAGGTTTGCTTGACGATAAACCCGATATGGTTGTTTCCGGCATTAATGCCGGTGCTAATCTAGGTGACGACGTGCTCTATTCGGGCACCGTAGCCGCCGCAATGGAAGGACGATTTCTCGGTTTACCGGCCCTTGCCATATCGCTGGTCGGCAGACCGGTTCGATACTACCAGACCGCGGCAGATATTGCCGGGCAAATCGTACAGAAACTGATTGAACACCCATTGCCTGAAGACAGTATACTGAATGTGAATGTACCGGACTGTGCCGTCGCCGATATCGTGCGGATAAGCGCCACCCGCTTGGGTTATAGGCATAAGGCTGAACCAAGTGTACAACAATTTGATCCCTATGGATCGGCAATTTACTGGGTTGGCCCACCGGGTGAAGCGCAGGATGCCGGACCCGGAACCGATTTTTATAGCGTGGAACATCAGCAGGTTTCGGTGACGCCTTTACAGATCGATTTGACGCGTTATAACAGTATCCAGCCATTACAATCCTGGCTTTCGACTCTCAATTGAACCAGCCTATGAATTTGGTCAAAGTTGATCGCCGGGGCATCGGCATGACCTCGCAGCGTACCCGCGATCGATTGATACGACGATTGAAAGATCGGGGTATCGAAAATAATATGGTGCTCGAAGCCATGCGGCATATTCCTCGACATTTATTTGTGGATGAAGCGCTGTCGCACCGTGCCTATGAAGACACTGCGTTGCCGATAGGTTACGGTCAAACCATATCGCAGCCCTATATCGTTGCGTATATGACGCAATGCCTGTTGCAGAATGGTGTGCCTAATTCCGTACTTGAAATTGGCACTGGATGCGGTTATCAGACTGCAGTGTTGGCCAGTTTATTTCCACAGGTTTACAGCGTTGAGCGTATCGAGGCCTTGCACCAACAGGCAAAGCAAAGACTCACCGAACTCGATTTTTTTAATATTCAATTACGCCATACCGATGGAAATGGTGGCTGGCCCAACCTGAGTTATCAATTTGACTGTATTATTATGACTGCCGCCTGTATTGATATACCTGAAGTTCTGGTACAACAACTGAGCTTAAATGGTGTGATGATATTACCCTTTGATAACAGTCGTGACCAAACCTTAATCAAATTAACCCGAACCTCCCGGGGATTGGTCGAAGAAGCCCTTGAAAAAGTTTCGTTTGTGCCATTGTTACCGGGACTAGGTTAACCCGTTGTTTGAGAAATTCTATTTAAAGGTCATGTATCTGTCCAGACTGCGGACGGCACCACGGTATCTGGCAACATTGAGTTTTCTCGAATCTTTTATTCTGCCTTTTCCACCACCCGATGTCATGCTCGCACCTATGTCGCTGGCAAATCCTGATAAAGCCATGCGCTTCGCTTTCTTGACCTTAATTGCTTCGGTCCTTGGCGGTATTACCGGTTACCTGATTGGTGCATTTCTGTTTGAACAGGTACAGCCCCTGCTGATCGAATGGGGTTACCAGAGCAAGTTTGAAACCGTTATGCGGTGGTTTGAGGAATGGGGTTTCTGGGCAGTACTTGTCGCTGGATTTTCACCGGTACCCTATAAGCTTTTTACACTCTCTGCGGGCGTATTGAGTTTGGCGATAATCCCTTTTATTCTGGCGTCGATTATCGGGCGTGGGATACGATTTTTTCTGGTCGCCTGGTGTTTGGCCCGTTTTGGCCCCGCTATCGAATCGAAGCTGATGCGGTACATCGAACGAATTGGATGGGCTATTGTGCTGGTTCTAGGGCTATTAATTGGGTTTTACTATCTGTAACTTATGAAAGCCTTTTACAGTTTCCTGGTATCGATCGAAATTCTTTTCCTGGTGACAGCTTGTATTAGTCCGCATGCAGTTACGCATCGTTCGGTAAGGGGCTGGTACCAGGTAAAACCGAGCGATACGCTCTATTCGATCGCCTGGCGTTATGGTCTTGACTATAAAATGTTAGCGCGCTGGAATCGAGTCGATATCAATTCAACCATCTATCCTGGACAGAGATTGCTATTAGTCGAGCCTGGCGTAAAACATCCCGCGACGCCGGCAAGTGGTGAGACTTCTCAATCGTCGTCCATTCCCCCACCATCGTCTAGCCATCAATCGACTGCCGAGCAGCCAGGCTCTGGCCCGACTGCATCAACCGGTAGTGGGAAAAATCCCGACAGTTGGCGTTGGCCCACCAAAGGTAAGTTGATCAGTACCTACTCAGCTAAAGATCTTAATCGTCGTGGTATTGATATTGCTGGGCAACTAGGTCAGTCTATATGGGCTGTCGCCGATGGTAGAGTTGTATATAGTGGTAATGGTTTGGCAGGTTATGGTAACCTGATTATAATTAAACATAGCGAAACTTATTTAAGTGCCTACGCCTATAGTCAGCAACGCCTGGTTAAAGAGGGAATGAATGTTAAGGCAGGCAGAGTAATTGCCAAAATGGGCAAGCATAAAACCAGGACAGCACGGCTGCATTTCCAGATCAGAAAGAATGGCAAGCCAGTGGATCCTTTGAAATTTTTACCTAAACGGTAAATAGCCATACCTGAATATGGGGCTGCACGAATGACAAAGTCGACTGATACGTCGCTGATCGAAGATACAGAAATACCTGCCGAGGAACTTGTGGAAGATTTACTGGTAGATAATGAAGTGTCGGAAATTGATGATAACTTAGTAGATGACGAACATGCCACTGTCATAGACCCAGACGATGATGACGATACTGCAGGTGTCGAAATCGAGGGTGAAAAAATAACCGACCGCCGTCGACCGGAAGATCGTCGAAAAACGCCCACGCGTCGCGCCACCGATGGTGATCCAACCAAACTGTATCTAAAGGAAATAGAAATATCGCCACTGCTCACTGCCGAGGAAGAAGTTTACTATTCCCGTCTTTCATTAAAAGGTGATACTGCAGCGCGCGATAAGATGATCGAGTGTAACCTGCGCTTAGTCGTTAAAATCGCCCGACGCTACATGAATCGAGGTCTGGCTCTTCTGGATTTGATCGAAGAAGGCAATCTTGGATTGATTCGCGCCGTAGAGAAGTTTGATCCTGAGCGGGGATTTCGCTTTTCGACTTATGCCACCTGGTGGATTCGCCAGACTATCGAACGGGGCCTCATGAATCAGACACGAACGATTCGTTTACCTATTCATGTTATAAAGGAGCTCAATACTTATCTTCGTGCTGCCAGAAAACTCACGCAGGAACTGAATCGAGAAGCTACATCGGAAGATGTCGCCAGATTGCTCAACAAACCAAAAAAAGATGTCGATAAAATGTTTCGGTTGGCGGATCGAGTATCTTCTTTTGATATACCTATCGGTGGGGAAGGCGAGCGCCCGATGCTTGATGTTATTCCTGATGAGGGTAATACCGATCCATCGAGCATCTTGCAGGACGAGTCGGTCATGCAACATCTGGACGAATGGCTGGATGAACTCGATGAAAAACAACGCGATGTCGTCGTGCGCCGTTTCGGTTTACGCAATTATCCGCGTGGAACCCTGGAGGAAGTCGGGCGTGAACTCGGTGTCACACGGGAGCGGGTCCGCCAAATTCAGATGGATGCTTTACGCAAACTTCGTCGTATCCTCGAACTAAGCGGTTACTCGCGAGATAATATAATCGAGTGAGTTTGTCAGCTATTTAACAGAATTGCGGCGACCACAGCGCGATCTTCGGCTACCAGGATATTGAAAGTTCGACATAACGCACCGTTATCCATCACTTCGAGGCCAATTCCTTCCTGTCCAAATATAGTCAATATTTTGGCTGCCGGAAATTTTTGCAGCGTGCCAGTACCAAGTAAGACTACTTCCGGTTTTAACGAAAAGATTAATTCCAGATTATCGTGACTCAGATCCTTGACGCTATTTGCAGCCCAGGGATGGTGCAGGTATTCCGCGGATAAAAGCAAACTTTGTCTATACAGGACTTCGTTGACGATAACCGCGTCATTCTGGTATCCAGAAATACGATATCGGCTGTTTATAATGTCTTCGGTCAGTGGCATGCAGCGCAGCATAATGCAAAATATCTGGTCGATCAAACCTGGGAATTCGCCAGATACTAATTCAATGATTTCTACATTCATTCGGATTTCACTATTTCCTTAGCGATTATGAATTTGGGGTGGTGGATGATCCT
>CAZYYM010000011.1:0-49053 GCA_964651385.1 uncultured Gammaproteobacteria bacterium
AGAAGGCATGGGGTCAAGAGAAGGCATGGGGTCAAGAGAAGGCATGGGGTCAAGAGAAGGCATGGGGTCAAGAAGGCATGGGGTCAGGTCTAGTAAATAGACTATCTAAGTCAATGCTAAATAATAGACCTGACCCTATGTATTCTAATACTATGTATTCAATAGTTTGAAGTTTGCGTTTTTGATAGTAAAACTCGAAATATTGTTTTAGCGACTGTTTCGCTTCCGCCATAAATTCAGTTGGATATTTCGGGCCCCCTTGGTTTTTGATTATTCTCGAGCAAGCGAGTGAAGTCGTCTGCCGAGACAGGTTTCGAAATTAAAAAACCTTGCATAGATTCACATCGGATGTCGCGCAAAAAAGTTTCCTGTTCAGCCGTTTCTACACCTTCGGCGATGATGCTGATTGAAAGCGATTTCGCCAAAGTAACGATAGCGCGCACTATCGCACCGTCCTTTACATCTATTGTTACATCGCGTACAAAGGATCGGTCAATTTTTAATATATCAATTGGTAATTGACGTAGATAACTCAACGAAGAATATCCTGTGCCAAAATCATCGAGCGAAACCTTTAAACCTTCATGTCTGAGCTTGTTGAGAATTCTGGCCGTGACATCCGGTTGTCGCGAAATACAGTTCTCTGTCATTTCGAGGGTTAGCCATTTCGCATCCATACCGCTATCGCGTAATGCTTGATGAATTATTTCTATCAGGCTTTCCTGCTCGATTTGTCGCGGTGAGAGGTTCACCGCCATATGTATGGGTGTAAACCCGGCATCCTGCCATGCCCTGTTTTGCCGACAGGCTTCGCACAATACCCATTCTCCGAGCGGTAGAATTAAATTAGTTGCTTCAGCTATTGGGATGAATTTATCGGGCTGAAGTAACCCCATTTCTGGATGATCCCATCTAACCAGTGCTTCAGCACCGATAATTATTCCCCCGTCGAGGCTTAATATCGGTTGATAATAGAGAATGAAACGGTGTTGCTGGATATGCTCCTGAAGGTCTCTTTGCAAGCTCGGGGGTGAGGTAATATCAGCGTTATAACACCAGGTATTTCGTCCGAGTTGCTTTGCGGAGTACATAGCTAAATCGGATTTATTGATGAGTGCCTCAGCCGTGCTGGCATCATCAGGATAGGTCGCAATTCCAATACTGGCAGTAACCAATAATCTGTGCTCCTCGATTTGAAACGGTCGCGACATCACTTCATTTAGTTTTGAGGCAATATTCTCAGCATCTTCCAGCGAGTTAAGTAAATTTAAAAGAATGATGAACTCGTCACCACCAAAACGCGCCAGGGTATCGCTTTGACGCAGACAACTCGTAATTCTTTTGGCCGCAGCCTGAAGCAAGTGGTCGCCTACCGTGTGTCCTAAAATATCATTAACCTGTTTGAACTGATCCAGGTCAACAAACATCACGCCGAGGATATTCGATTGTCGCCTCGCCAATTCGATTCCATTATCGAGGCGGTCTAATAACAATGTTCGATTAGGCAGACCTGTTAGAGTGTCGTGTGTAGCCAGTTTTTCCTGCTGAAAACGTGCGAGTTCGAGTTCCCGGTTGCTAACTACCAGTTGATGCATAATCCTGTGTCTATCGATTGCATGGCGGATCGAACGCTCGATTATATCAGGATAAATTTTTGATTTTTCTATATAGTCAGATGCCCCTGCTTTCATCGCATCCAGATCCACGCTATGGTCACCTTCACCCGTTATTAATATTATTGGCGGGGATTCTGCATCATTCGAATTTACTTCCTTTATCAAGTCAATTCCGTTTTTTGCACCGAGCTGGTAATCGATTGTAGCGACATCGTATTTGGTACTTCGCAAAGCGTCTAAAGCATCTTCATAGCTGTAACACCAGCTTATATCATATTTAACGTAGTTGACGTCTTTCAGGTTATACCGAAGCAATTGATAATCGTCTTCATCATCGTCGACAATCAAGACTTTTATTGCCGGCGAACTCATACCGAAGCTGCATCACCCGGCAGTGTCACCAGCTCCAGCCAGTAGGCTTTCAGTCTCGCCATTAAATCGACCATGTCAATAAAGCCAATTGGTTTCACCAGGTATGAATTTGCCCCAATTTGATAAGCGCGTTTGATATCCGAAGGCGCGTCAGAAGTGGTTAATATGACAACGGGGATATTTTTTAGACCTGGGTCAGACTTTATTTCTTTAAGTGCCTGCCAACCATCTTTTCTCGGCATATTCAGATCCAGCAATATGAGGCCCGGAGCCCGTGTCGAATGCTTGTCGTTGGGCTTGTCAGTTAATTTCAAATAATCCATTAATTCCTGACCGTCGTTTACCACTTGCAATTCGTTGTCAAAATTTGCCTCAATCATGGCCTCCTGCGTGAGTCGCACATCATCGTCATCGTCATCTGCAAGCAAGACTATCACCGATTTATCCGATTTCATTGGTTTCCCCTCTATGCTGGATCGATAGCTCTCAATCTAACCTCAAATGTAGTGCCTTCATCCAACTGGCTACGAAACGTGAGAGAACCCTGAAGTTGCTCAACGGCCTTTTTACAGATCGATAATCCAACCCCGGTGCCGTCATATTCGGTGCGTCCGTGTAACCTTTGAAAGACGTCGAAAATTTTATCTTTGTATATTGCATCGATACCGATGCCTTTATCTGCCACTTTAATACAGTAAATTCCGCCTTCATTTTCTGCGAATATCCTGACGTTGGGTCTCTCACCCTTTTTTACAAACTTTAATGCGTTGGCAATCAGATTCTGAAAAACTTGGGTAATCAGTAATCGGTCGGTCCGAAGCACTGGAAGTGCTTCTACTTCGATGGTTGCTTTCGATTCATCGATACTGGTTTCCAGGTCAGAAACAACGTCCTTCACCAGTTCCTCGAGATTAACCTCCGAATGGGCAGTCCTGTGGCCACCGAGACGAGAATAGGCCAGTAGTCCTTCGATCAGCGCTTTCAAACGCATAGAAGCATTAAGCATTCGATCGATATAATACTTACCGTCGTCACTTAATCGGTCAGAATCATTTTCGAGCAGACGATCGCCGAAAGTCTGTATCTTTCGCAGTGGCTCACGTAAATCATGAGAGGCGATATAGGCAAACTGTTCAAGTTCCTGATTGGAAATCTGTAGCTCCTCTGTGCGCCGCAAGACACGTGCCTCAAGTGTTTCATTCAATTCTTTTATTTTTAAGCTTGCTGCGCTCTGCGCGGCAATGAAAGCGGCCACTTTTTTGGACAGAAAATGGCCATAGATGGCCACAAGCATAACCATAACCAATATAAAAAAACCTATTGCTTTTTCGTACCTGTCGAGTGACTGGGCATATTCCGATTGTCTCGCCAGGGTTTCCGTCTGAATTTTCTGTACGTCCTTGCGCAAGTGTGCAATCGACTCGGTCAAATTGAAAAAGGACTGATCCATGCGCGCCATCTCATTGCCCGCGAGTAAAGGGTTATCGGAAAATAGCGAAAGAATTTTGTAACCGAAGGCTTTAACGTGATTCATATGCGAAATAATCGACTTCAAGTGTTGACCAATTATTTCAGCGTCGTCCTGTTCCAGTGTTTTATTGGACATTTGAACGTCAGCAAGATGTGCCTCGAACCTATCCAGTGCGATATCCAGCTTGTTTTTTTCCTCTGCAACATTCGCAGTTAGAAAGATATCGTTACCCGGCCGATTAACCTCTATTGCCAATTTTGTCAATTTGGAATACTGGGATAGTCGTTGGGCCCACGATTTGTTGGTCTCGACAGAATCGATATACAGATTTGTAATTTGTAAATTAATAAACAGGCTAATTCCAATCGCGACAAGATCAAATCCGGCCAGTGCATAGTAGATTAAGTGCCATTTTGGTGTGGTGGTCTGGAGCGCTGGTGGCGATTGAGATTCCAATTGGTTATCCAGTTTTCAAGAAAAATGCACAAGGAGTTAATTATAGAATGTTTCAATGAAGTTACCGGATTATTTTCCAAATAGTGCCAGGATAGAATTGCATTAATTCGCAGGCTCGCTTAAGTTTTAGCCGATAAAATCAAAGCTTGGCGTCGGGCGAAATGGCCGAGATTTAAGAATTGGTTATTCTTAAACCCATTTGGGCTGACCCAGCCTATTTTTAAGACAGTTGTCCTGCCATGTATCTTGTTTTTCCGGTCAGGCGCTATATAGGCAGTTGTCTAAAAAATGCTGATACTTATAGATTAAGCATACGCATGTGGAACGCATATTAATCATTTGAGCATTCAATTAACCTGAATTTTTACCGTATCGGGAATGTTTAACCTTTAATTATGGCGATCGAGTGCGATGATTGCCTTGGCAATCTGATTTTGATTGAATACCTTGATACCATGCTGTCGTAACAGCGCTGTAGTGAGGCCAGAACCCTTGATCCGCGCTCGCCTGAAACTACCGTCGTATACCTCGTTGCTGCCACAGGATGGGCTAAGTTCGGTCATAACCGCTACTCGTATCGCATGTTGTCGGCAAAGTTCCAGGGCCAGGTTTGCACCGTGTCGAAACGCTTTTGTTACGTCCTGTCCGGAAAGTGTCATAACCCGAGATGCTTGTCCGCGTTGAATTTCAGCCGGTTCGCGAGGTATTGGTAATCCACCGGAAACTTCCGGACAAAAAGCAATGATGCGATCTTGTATAACCATCAATTGTTTTAATTGACTTTTTAACGCTTTACTCTGGCCGTCATAGCGTACGGGTTCGCCAAGCAAGCAGGCGCTTACCAGTAATTTTGCCGCGTCGCCCATGTCACTTGGGTGGTGGATTACCGGTAGACCAGTTTTTGAAGCGTTTTTCGCAATAGCTCAATAGCGCTGAATAATCAGGAAAATAAAGTTCGAAACCATCTTCTGCCGGGGCATCGTATTCGCAATAGTCATTTTTATGTGTTCGACATATGGTCGGTCTATCTTCGTAGATGTTGCATCGACCGTCCATTTCGAGATGCGAACAGGGTGTGTCATAAATGACAAACCAGCCATCTTCGTCTTTGTAGCTACCGACGCCTTTGTGTGAAACCTGCCAGAGAAGAATTTCGAAATCATATTTCGATTTTGGAGTATCGATTTGTTGTGTGACATAAGTACAGCAGGTCGAATTGGTGCAGAGGTCACACTTTTCCGTGCTGTCGAACCCGGCACCGACTTCGATATTCGGAAAATCGGATTGGTTCATATCGATTCGTTAAGCCAATCGCGCGGCTTTAAGTAATAGTCAATGAGTTCGGCTTCGCGGCTGCCGGGTTCTGGCTGGAAATTATATAGCCAGTTAACCACAGGAGGTAGGGACATCAGAATGGACTCGGTACGGCCACCGGATTGTAGACCGAATAAAGTGCCACGATCATAAACCAGATTAAATTCGACGTACCGGCCACGGCGGTAGAGTTGAAAATTTCTTTCACGTTCACCGAAGCTAATGCCTTTACGTTTCTCAACGATGGGTAGGTAAGCTGACAGATAATGATCGCCGACGCTTTGCATGAAAGCGAATGCGGTTTCAAAATCAGGTTGGTTTAAATCATCAAAAAATAGGCCACCGATTCCACGGGCTTCACTACGGTGTTTGATATAAAAATACTCATCGCACCACTGTTTATATTTGTCATAGCAATCCTCGCCAAACGGTTTGCAAGCCTGGCTGGCCGTTTTATGCCAGTGAATACAGTCTTCTCTGTAAGCGTAATAAGGCGTTAAATCAAAGCCACCACCAAACCACCAAATCGCGTCCTCACCGGCTTTTTCGGCGATAAAAAAACGAATATTGGCGTGTGAAGTCGGTACGAAAGGATTGTGTGGATGAATAACCAGCGAGACGCCCATCGCCTGAAAATTTCGACCGGCAAGTTCTGGTCGATGTGCGGTTGCCGAAGCGGGTAGGCTGTCGCCGGTAACTTCTGAAAAATTCACACCCGCCTGTTCGAATACAGTACCATTGCTTAACACCATAGTTCGACCGCCTCCACCACCGCTACTATCACGAACCCAGTCGTCGATAATGAAGTTCGAGCCACCGTCGGCTTTTTCGATGCCTTGAGTTATGCTTGTCTGTAAACCGCTGAGATAACTTCTAACGCGGTCGGTCTGGTTGGTCATAGATTCTGCGGTCTGATGATTCGATCGTTTGCCAGCAATTTTATCTCACTTGCCTGATTTTTTCCTGTGTTAAAACCTTCAACAATGAAATCCAGTTCATTGGAAAAATGCCGTCGTGCCTGTAAAGAATTTCTGATGGTAGAGCCTCCAGCTCTATTGGCACTGGTCGATACCAGTGGGCTTTTAATAGCATCGCAAAAGCGCTGGACAAAAGGATGATTGGTCAAGCGTACGGCGATGGTTGCAAATTGCCCTCGAAGCCAGTAAGGGCAGTCCTCATCAGCTTCGACCAACCAGGTTGTTGGTTGTCTGGTTATGGTCTGTAACTGGTGAATCTCCTTATGGTTTAAATTCTTTTTTATATAGGGTTTGAGATGGTCTAAATTTGATGCTAGCAAGATCAGACCCTTCTCGGACGATCTTTGCTTGATATCAAATATTCGATAAACGCTGGATGCGATCATGGGCTGACAGCCAAACCCCCAGATAGTATCGGTAGGGTAGGCAAACACAGCGCCCCGCAGTGCCGCCTTGCCGAGCTGATTGATTTGCCAGGGTGACATAATGTGAATCAGATATAGCGGCGGCTTTTTATTTACTCGACTTTTTGCTGGCAGGATTCTTTTTCGCGGTCTTCTTTTTCGAAGCTTTTTTCTTCACTGCGGCCTTCTTTTTAGTGGCCGCCTTTTTTCGCTTAGAACGCGGTAAAGGTGCTTTTTCGATAAGTTCCTGGCAAGTTTCGAGGGTCAGCGTTTCGGGATCCTCTACGTCCTTGGGAATTCGGGCATTCTTGATACCATCGGTTATGTACGGACCGTATCTGCCGCGCAATATCTTGATATCGGTGTTCTCGAAGAGTTTGATCTCGCGATTGGCGTCAAACTCTTTCTTTTCGGCGACCAGTTCCAGGGCTCGTTCAAGTGTGACCGTGAACGGGTCATCGCCTTCCTTTACTTTAAGCGAAACAAATTTACTGTCGTATTTGATATAGGGACCAAATCTACCGATATTGGCCGAAATTTCTTCTCCCTGCGGAGAAGTACCCAGTAGACGGGGCAGTTTAAATAATTCCATGGCTTCTTCGAGGCTGATCTTGTCCATTTTCTGACCAGGTCTGAGGCCGGCAAATTTTGGTTTGTCTTCGTCATCACGGGTTCCTATTTGAACGAATGGTCCATAGCGTCCCATACGGACTGAAATAGGTTTTCCTGATTTTTCATCAACCCCCAACTGTCGTGACTGAATCGCTTCGTCGCGACTGACCGTTTCCATTTTGTCATCGACCTGTGATTTAAAGGTCTTCCAGAACTTTTGCATCAAAGGTAACCAGTCGGTCTCTCCACGAGAGATGTCGTCGAGCGTATCTTCGAGTTGGGCAGTGAAATCGTAGTCGACGTATTGGGTGAAGTGCTGTGTCAAAAACTTTGCCACTACTCGGCCAACATCGGTTGGGTGAAAGCGTTTGCTTTCGAGCTCAACATATTCGCGATCCAGTAAGGTCGTAATAATCGACGCATAGGTAGAAGGCCGTCCAATACCATATTCTTCCAGGGTTTTTACTAGTGTCGCTTCACTAAAACGAGGGGGTGGTTCGGTGAAATGCTGTTCAAGACGGATTTTTTTCAAATCAACCCGGTCACCTTCCTTGAGGGGTGGCAGGATGTTTTCACGGGTGTCGTCTTTTTTGTTATCGTCCAAACCTTCGGTATACACACGCATAAAACCGGGATCGCGTATGGTTGAACCATTGGCTCGAAACATATTGCCGGCCCCGCAAGAGAGGTCAACTGAGACAGTGTCGAGAGTCGCATGGATCATCTGGCAGGCAATTGTTCGTTTCCAGATCAAGCTGTATAGTCTGTACTCGTCATTGCCGAGGTGTGACTTGATTTGTTCTGGATCATTCATTGCGCTTGTCGGGCGTATGGCTTCGTGAGCCTCCTGTGCATTTTTTGATTTATTTTTATAAAAACGCGGTTCATCGGGCAGAGAATCAGAACCAAATTTTTGTGATATTAATATGCGAATATCATTTAGTGCATCGTTAGACAGAGTTAACGAGTCAGTACGCATGTAAGTGATAAGACCGACCTGTCCTGCACCAATATCGATACCTTCGTATAGCTTTTGCGCGGTTCGCATGGTTTTCTGGGCACCGAAGCCAAGCTTCCGCGAAGCTTCCTGTTGTAAGGTAGAGGTTGTAAATGGAGGCGCCGGGTTGCGTTTGCGCTGTTTCTTCTCAACCTGATGCACCAGTAGTTTCCCACCAGCAGCATCGTTCAATATACGATATGCATTATTTGCTGATTGGTCGTTGTTAATGGTGAATTGCTTGACCTTTTCGCCTTCCAGTTGGGTTAGTTTGGCGCTAAAAGCCTGATTTTCGAATTCGTTGTCCGATTCGATCGTCCAATATTCCTGCGGATTAAAGGCCTCGATTTCGAGCTCGCGCTCCACGATCATGCGCAATGCCGGGCTTTGTACTCGACCTGCCGAAAGTCCGCGCCGAATTTTACGCCACAGTAAAGGTGACAGATTAAAGCCGACCAGATAGTCCAGAGCGCGACGTGCCTGCTGCGCGTTGACCAGATCCATGGTGATTTCGCGTGGATTTGCGACTGCCTCGGAAACTGCCTGCCTCGTTATTTCGTGAAAAGCAACGCGGTAAGCTTGCTTGTACTGCATCAGATTTTTTTCTTTCAACAATTCGTAAAGATGCCATGAAATGGCCTCGCCTTCGCGGTCGGGGTCTGTTGCCAGATAAAGCGAATCGGCTTTGCGTAATTCCTTTTTTATATTGTTAATGTGTTTTTCATTACGCTCCACCACAGTGTAATTCATTTTAAAATTGTTTTCGGTTTCGACGGCACCTTCCCTGGGAACCAGATCGCGCACATGTCCATAGGAAGCGAGGACCTTAAAGTCTTTGCCGAGGTACTTTTCGATGGTTTTCGCTTTAGCCGGAGATTCTACGATAACGAGATGGCTGGCCATTAATTGCTACTGTTTAGAGTGTGGAATGAAAGGGATGGACTGCTGCCACCAGGTATTTTTCCTTGCTTGATCTCCATCTAGTGGAAGATCGCGGGCTGATCGGCAAATACGATATCTTCGTAATGCATTAGTGTGTTTTCATCTTGATTTTCGGCACTATTGAACAGCACCATCATGACGACCCATTTCAGTTCTTCAATGTCGACTTCTGCGTCGTCTTCCAGCGCCATGACCCGGTTAATCACCATTTCGCGCAGTTGCGGTGTCAATACACCAGACTGTTCGAGAAAATGCAGGAATCCCTGCGCATTGTTATCCAGTCGCTGGATTTCCTGTTCGGCAAATATACGCGTTGAAACGAGCGATTGAGGAATACCAGGGAAGTTTTCGGCTTCGGCGAGCCCGTCGAGCCACTCAAATGCTTTATCAATTTCGATAGATTCAAATCCCGCTGCCCTCAAATCCACCTCTATGCCGTCCCTGTCTTCGGGTAAATTTTCGTCCTGGTCAGCGTAGCTCGAAAATATGTACATTAAAACGTTTATCACGCCTTCTTTCATGGATGCCTCATTTAAATCCTGACATAGCAGCCGCCAGGTGCGGACTGAATAAAATCGTTTAGTTCTAGTAATACTAGCATGGATGAAAGCTTGTCTATGGTCAAGCCACTGCGTTCGACCAGTTCATCAGAAGTGACCGGATCGTAACCGATCACATTCAATAGCTTTTCTGACTCTGGGTCAAGCTCTACTGCTTCACTTTGCAAGGGCGGTATACGCCGATGTTCGTCCAGGAAACCCAACAGGCTGCCCAGTTCGCCGATAATGTCGGAGGCCTGTTCGACCAGGTGGGCGCCATCACGAATCAATTGGTGACAGCCGCGGGATTGCGGATTGTGAATTGAACCGGGTATAGCAAACACTTCACGACCCTGTTCTACGGCCTGGCGGGCAGTTATTAATGAGCCACTGCGACTGGTCGCCTCAACTACCAATGTTGCCACGCTAAGACCACTGATGATTCGGTTACGTCGAGGAAAGTTTTCGCTACGAGGTCCGGTGCCGAGTGTAAATTCGCTGACGAGTAATCCATTTTCGTGGATTTCGTAGGCCAACTGCTTGTTCTTTGAAGGGTAAATACGATCCAGGCCGGTACCCGTTACGGCAATTGTTTGACCACTCGCAGCCAGTGCCCCGCGGTGTGCCTGGGCGTCGATACCGCTGGCCATGCCACTGGTAACGGTCAGTCCCGCGTTCGATAAATGTGATGCAAAATTAAATGCTGTCTTGGCACCGCCCGGACTACAGCTGCGACTACCCACTATGGCAATTTGAGGATTTTTCAGTAAATCAATGTTACCACTGGCATACAGTAGTGGCGGAAAATCGACTATTTCTTTTAATAGCGGCGGGTAGCGATAGTCGCAAAAAGCAATAAGATGATTACCCGACAGCTCTGCCCATTTCAGATCTCGATCAAGCTCTATCTGGTCAGGCTGTTTAATTTGAGTGATTTGCCGGGCATCCAGGCCAGCTGCTCGCAATTCGCTACTGGATGCCTCGACTATATGGTTGAAGTCGTTACCAAACCGATCTCCCAGCCGTTGTAATGAAACACGACCCAATCCAAACACATGATGAAGTTTGAGAAAACTGCTGAGCTGGTCGGGAGGCATAGATTACTCCGGTCAATCCGGTGGCGCCCATGTCCGATTCTTAGCATGAATCGGTTAAACCAGTAGCGTTCGGCTTGTTTGAGGATCAAGGAGACTCGACGTAGTCGTCTTTGTTGATCGGACGATCCGCTGTCATTACCAGCGCGTAACTCATTTTTTCGAATGAGCGGATGATCATGGCGTTTCCAACTTTTTCGTCCGGCAGTTTAACCCGGAAGGTCGGGTCTTCTTCTTCCTTGTCGGCGATGATTTCTCCCTTGCGTATTATGTTGAGAATGTTACCCGATTCTACACCGTCTCGAAAACCGAGATTAATCGCAATGGTCTGGTATTGACCAAGTTGCGATATCGCATCGAGCAATGACACTATATCTCCGGAAACATCGGTTGAGGGTGGTTTAGGGAAGAAGTCCCGTTCAAAATTAGTATTATCAATCGGTAGAACACGGTCGTTGCGTAAAATTTCTCGTTCTGAATTGGTAACAAGGATCGTGGCTGGATCACCGCGTAAAAGCAGTTTGGTATCTCCCACAAACAAAGCCTCATATCCGAGTAATTCGTTGGTGTTAGGGTCAAATATTGCGCGATTGGGACGGAAAACCTGATAGCGCCCGTTACCAGATGTAGTATCAAGTTTACGTACATATAGTTTGTCGTCAATGCTATTGACCAGATGTGAATCGAGGCTGGAAATTATGTAAGCCGAATTTTTAAACTGGGCCTGGTCGATGACTATGGGTCTTTGCAACAGATGACGGATCGAATCAATTGGAATCGAGGGAATACTGGCATCAATCGATTGCGCCCGTATACGGGGTGATAATTTGACCACTTTCATACTCGATGAGCTACCTAGTATTTTGCCATCTTCGCCACGCTGGGAAATTTGAATTCTTTTCTGGCCGCCAATATAGACGATGGTCAGTATATCGCCCGGATAAATCAGGTGGGGGTTCTCAATCTGCGGGTTTTTGTACCAGATTTCCGGCCAGTGCCAGGGATCACGCAGGAACACCGAGGAGATATCCCATAATGTATCGCCTTCTAGTACAATATAAGTTTCGGGTGACTCGGGTTCGTATACGACTTCTTCGGCAGGTTCCGGTTTAGGTATTTGGGCCTGGACGATTTTAGTTTCTGATGCCTTTACGGGTTCTTCGACGATAGAAAACGGTGGTTTTTGATCGGCGCAGGCGGATATCAGTAACAAACCGGAAAGCAGGATTAATCCTTTTGTCAGCTGACTTTTGGTTTTGTGAGACATAAGAAACCCTAATGTATGAGGAACGGTTAATCGATTGTAGTAGAAATTCGCTTAACTACAACCTGTTTAATCGTTAAGATTCTAATATAATCATTAACTTGGAACAACTACTTGTAAACCTTCTTGAAGTTTAAAATCATGGCTTTATTAAATATTTTGCATTTTCCGGATCCAAAACTACGCACAGTTGCCAAACCGGTAACCGTATTTGACGATAAACTCAGACAGTTGGTTGCTGATATGTTTGAGACGATGTATGAAGCACCGGGTATTGGTTTGGCTGCGACACAGGTTGATCAGCATATTCGTTTACTGGTCATGGATGTCTCTGAAGAGGGTGATAATCCGCTTTGCCTGATTAATCCGGAAATTATTCAGGCTGATGGTGAAGAAGAAATGGACGAAGGATGCCTGTCTGTGCCGGGTTTTTATGAGGCAGTACGCCGTGCCCATCATATTCGCGTGCATGCGCAAAATGTAAAGGGTAACGACATTGAATTCGAAGCGGAGGGGCTGGAAGCTGTTTGTATTCAGCACGAAATGGATCATCTACAGGGTAAATTGTTTGTTGATTACATTTCATCACTAAAACGTGATCGAATCAGAGCTAAGCTGACTAAACTGAAAAAACAGCGGTTGTCCGCCTGAAGTGGCAATCAGTATTAAAATCAAACCATGCTAAAAATAATTTATGCCGGTACGCCGGAATTTTCGGTGCCGGCTTTGCTAGCCCTGTCGCTGTCAGCTCATCGGCTTGTCGCGGTTTACACACAGCCTGATCGCCCGGCGGGACGAGGCCGTAAATTGCAACCTGGCCCGGTTAAGCAAGCCGCTCTTGATCTTGGCATTCCGGTTTTTCAGCCTCAATCGTTCAAATCAGAGGCTGATATCCGGAATCTTAAAGCATTGAAGCCTGATTTGATGGTGGTTGCCGCATATGGATTGATTTTGCCGGCCGAGATACTCGAAGCACCGCGTTTGGGATGCATTAACATTCACGCATCGCTATTACCTCGTTGGCGCGGAGCAGCACCGATTCAGCGCGCGTTACTGGCTGGTGACATGAAAACCGGAATTACGATAATGCTGATGGACAAGGGGCTTGATACCGGTGATATGCTGGCAAAACAATTAGTTGGGATCAAACCGGACTGGAATGCGGGCGAACTGCACGATAGATTGATGCAGGTCGGTGCTGATTTATTATTACCGACAATTGAGCGGTTTGTGAATGGGGAGCTTCGAGCGGAATCTCAAAACGAAGCGGAAGTCACTTATGCGGATAAGCTCATAAAATCTGAAGCCGAGATCGACTGGACTAAGAATGCCGATTCTATAGAACGCGAAGTCCGCGCCTATGTCCCTTGGCCGGTGAGTTTCACCCGGTTAGAAGGTAAGCCACTGCGGATTTGGCGGTCCGATGTGCTGGATGGAATTACTGCCGGGCCTCCGGGTTATATTATCGAACATAATAGGCTGGGGATTAATGTGTGCTGTGGAAGCGGGATATTAAAGATATCCGAATTACAGTTTGCGGGTAAAAAACGTTACGGCGCGGCCCAGGCCCTTAATGCTCGAAACATGACTGATTTACGCTTTGGCTAAACATCGTACCGGCAATCCGCGTTGGCTGGCACTTAGAGCAGTGATGTCTGTGGTCAAACAGGGCCGTTCGCTCGATGATGCCTTACAGATAACATCGGCTAATTCACCGAAGTTGGATGAGCGCGATAAAGGGCTTTATCGCGCTTTGGCTTATGGTGTTTGTCGATGGTATTACGCTCTGCAGACGGTGATTGCCGATTATTTAAAAAAACCGTTTAAACAAAAGGATCTTGATCTGGAGGTTATCCTGCTAATCGGCTTATATCAGATTGCAATGATGAAAATTGATCACCATGCATCAGTGAACGAAACCGTGAAGCTGACACAGTGGCAAAACAAAGGTTGGGCCAAGGGCCTGGTAAATGCGGTGTTACGTGGCATTATTCGTGAAGGCATTTCGATGCAGCGCGGTTTTGAAGAAATTTCATATCCTGCATGGATACGGAGCAAGCTGGCGAAGGACTGGCCAGAGCAACGAATGCAAATTCTGCAGGCAGGTAATCAGCACGCGCCAATGAGTTTGCGGCTCGATATCCGGCAAAGATCAATGGAATCGTGCCTCCATTATCTTCGGCAGCAACTTATTACCGCCGTGCAGCACGATGTGGTTGAGACTGCTTTATTACTTGACGAACCCTGTCATGTTGAACAATTACCGGGGTTTTCCGATGGTATCTTAAGTGTGCAAGACCCGGCCACTCAATTGGCTGCAACACTCCTCGATTGCCGTCCAGGCATGCGTGTACTTGATGCCTGTGCGGCTCCGGGTGGCAAAACGGTGCAAATATTACAGTCGACCGATGATCTTGAGTTAATTGCACTCGATCAGCATCCGTCGCGGCTAGAGCGGGTTGACGAGAATCTCAAAAGAGCCAAGCGGAAGGCGCAATTGATTTGTGGTGATGCTTCCAGTCCAGCCGAGTGGTTTGACGGCCGGTTGTTTGATCGAATTTTAGCCGATGTTCCCTGCTCTGCCAGCGGTGTTATCCGGCGACACCCTGATATTAAATTATTACGCCGTGCTGACGATATCGATGTTTTGGTGAAAACTCAAAGGCGGATTCTTAGTGCACTTTGGCAATTGCTCAAACCGGGTGGACTAATGGTTTACAGTACCTGCTCGATCTTCAAAGACGAAAACGAACGTCAAATCGACTGGTTTGTCCAAAAGTATGATAATGGTTCGGTGTCTGGGCCGAATTCAGTACAATGGGGTGAACAACGGCTCTGGGGGCGACAAATATTACCGGGATCGCACAATATGGATGGGTTCTATTATGCCTGTCTGCAAAAAACTGCAGCGTACGGCCAATCGGGTTGATGCCTCTTTCCCGGTTGCTACGATGGTTGATGGTGTTGATTATATCCACGACACCAGTAATGAGCGATGAAAAACCAGTATTCGAAATTTATAGTGCCATGTTTGAACTCGACAATGCCTTGTTGGTGCTGGACGCCCGAGTTGGCATTAATTTACCCGATTACATCGCGGTTGCCATCGATCAGGGATTTGCTGTGCCGATGAATTTCGAGGTCGAAATACTGGAATCCAGAAAATACTGGCTGGATAGAAAAATTGTGTCTTTAAAGCAGCAATACCTGTTGCATTATCTACCCATGTTGGATGCTTATGTTGTGTCCGACGTCAATCAGGGACAACGAGCCTATTTTGATGATCGTGATGAAGCGGTTAAATCAATGCAAACCATTATGGAATATCCGATGCTTGATATTGGTAACATTGATACCGATTTAAACGTCTATGCCCGGATGCGATTTGGGCTTGATAGCGCAGAGCTGCCGCTACCTTTGAAATCCAGTTCGTTATGGAATAACGACTGGGATTTGCAAAGCAAATGGTACAGCTGGGAGATAGATCGGACCGTGCTATGAGACATACCTTGCGTAATACTGTTTCTATTCTGGCATTGACAATTTTGTTAATTGTCTCGCTATATTCGATCAGCGACGCAACCTCCAATTCGGCAACTTTCGGTAAATATTATCTCTGGTTGATATTTTTTAATGCCATCGGGCTAATCGTTTTACTGGGCCTGATTATTTACAATGTCTACAGGCTGATCGTTCAATATCGCCTTAAAACAATCGGTTCGCATCTGACAGCACGGATGATCGGGGTATTCGTGCTGTTGGCAATTATACCGGTGAGTATCGTTTACTATTTTTCTCTCAGTTTTTTACACCGCAGCATCGATAGCTGGTTTGATGTCGGCATCGATAACGCGCTGGAAGATTCGTTGCAACTGGGTCGTAGTGCGCTCGATTTACGCAAACGGGAGGCGTTAAACAAAACGCGTGATATTGCCGTCGAGATATCGGAGATTGACGATGCTATTTTATTTGTTTACCTGGATAATGCGTTAGAGCAGAGCAATGCTAGTGAACTCACACTGGTTGACCACAACCAGACAATAATTGCCTCAAGCAGTATTGATTCGACGCAATTACCGACAGCTCTGTCATCGACCGATGTCGGTGAGCTGGGTGCAGAGAATCACTATCTGAAACTGGAGGAAAATCCGGTTTACGGGTTGGTGATTCGCATTGTTGTTCTGGTGCAAAGTTCGGATGCCACCGAAAAAGCAAAAACCCTGCAAGCCCTGTATCCTATTACCGATCGGTTAAATGAGTTAACCGTTGGCGTACAGGCAGCTTTTGATCAATATAAGGAACTCGCGGTACTTCGTAACCCGTTAAAAACAAGTTTTACCCTGGCATTATCGTTGATCCTGTTATTAAGCGTATTAACCGCAATCTGGCTGGCATTCATCGCTGCTCGAAAACTGGTATCGCCCATAAACGATCTGGTGGAAGGTACCAAGGCGGTTGCCGCTGGTGATTACGAAAAACAACTGGCGGTATCGGGCACCGACGAGCTCGGATTTTTATTACGCTCGTTTAACACCATGACGCGAAAAATATCTCGTAGCCGTATGATCGCAGAGCAAAGCCAGTTGATGGAAGCATTACAAAAGAACTACCTGGAATCGGTTATGGAACATATCACTTCCGGAGTGCTGACAATCGATGAAACCGGGTTTATTAAAAGTGGTAATCCCGCCGCCTGTTCTATTTTCGATATCGACAGTTTTTATTTTACCGAACTCTATACAACCGATGTAGTGCACGAGTACCCGATGATGCAACGTTTTTTCGACACATTGCATGGCCATATGGAAAAAGATGACGAATGGCAGGAGGAAGTGATAATTTTCGGTCAAAGCGGGCGTAAGATATTGCGTGTGCGCGGTACGACACTGCAATCTCAAAGCAGCGATCGCAAAGAGCAGGTCATCGTGGTCGATGATCTAACCCAGTTAATCCAGGCCCAGAAGGACTCTGCCTGGAGCGAAATGGCTCGTCGGCTGGCGCACGAAATTAAAAATCCGTTGACACCGATACAACTCTCGGCGGAACGCTTACAGCGTAAACTTGGCGGCGAGGTATCTGCAGATAAACAGGATATGCTCGACCGCTATACGCATACCATTGTGCAACAGGTCGAGGCAATGAAGTCGATGGTCAATGAATTTACCGATTATGCACGTTCGCCAACGCAAAACCCTGAATCGCTGGATTTCAATCAAATGCTCGAAACCATTTCGGTTTTATATCAGGATAATCCCGGCATTCGTATCGAGCTTGATCTCGAAGATAGCTTGCCAGCCATTCTTGCCGATAGTATCCGCCTTCGACAGCTGGTGCATAATCTACTTAAAAATAGCCTCGAAGCGGTATTGGAAAGTGGCTGGATACGCTTGCAAACGCGTTGCGTCCGCGAACATTCACGGCAATTTGTCGAGTTCTCAGTCGAGGATAGTGGTGAAGGTATTGCCGAGGGAATTGCCGATAACCTGTTTGATCCCTATGTCACCACCAAAACCAGCGGTAGTGGTCTCGGACTCGCAATTGTACAGAAAATTGTCGATGAACATGGTGGTGTTGTTTGGGTCAAAAATGCGAAGAAAGGCGGTGCCCGGGTTACTGTTCGGTTGCCCTTGTTGTCACCGGCCAATGATCCAGGGGTTGGCCAGGCAGTCGATGATTTAATGACATCCGCAAAAACCAACTGACCCGACATGAAAGTAATGCCATGACTACCAGAATACTCGTTGTAGATGATGAACCCGATATACGGCTTCTCTTGAAAGACATCCTCGAAGATGAAGGCTATCAGGTTGATGTGGCTGAACACGCTCGTGAAGCCAATGATATCCGCGAGAAATCGCAACCCGATCTGATTTTGCTGGATATCTGGATGCCCGAAGTGGACGGTGTGACGCTGTTGAAAGAATGGAAAGCGCATAAAAATGACACGTGCCCTGTGGTAATGATGTCAGGCCACGGTACTGTAGAAACTGCGGTCGAGGCAACCCGATACGGAGCTTATGATTTTATCGAAAAACCGCTATCGATGGCCAAGTTGCTCAGCACTGTGAAATCTGCGTTAAATAGCGCAGGTCAAAATGAGTTCCCGGTAGGCGCAGAAGAACCTGTTGGAAATAGCCGGTTGGTCCAGGATCTTCGTAAACAAATGCTGTTGCTGCAGAGCACCAATACACCGGTATTCCTGTTCGGCGCAGATGGCAGCGGGCGGAGAATTTGGGCGAATTATTTAAGCAAACTATCAAATAGTAATACGCCGATGCAAAGTTTCGACCCCGCTGGAGAGCTATCACACTATTTACCGCTGAAGTCCAATTTGTATATTGAGGAAATCAGCAATTTAGGTGAGATTCAGCAATCTAAATTATTGCAATCAATTTATCGTCAGGGTAGGGGGCGGGGGTATCGCGTCATCGCTTCCAGCCATTTCACGCATGCGCAGCTGGCCGAGTTGAAGCAGGTATTGCCGGAAATCGCAGCGTTATGGCGTGATGCAATAAAAATCCCGACGCTAAGTGAGCGTATTGAAGATATTCCGGAATTACTCGAATATTATGTTAATCGTTACGGTGAGCAAGAGCAGTTACCCTATCGGCATTTTGGTGTTGCGGCTCAGAATCTGCTTCGTAATCACAATTGGCATGGTGATATATTACAGCTAAAGCAATTTATAAAAGCCGCGTTGAGTAATAGTCAGGACGAGATCATAGAACTCGATGAAATCAATCAGCTATTACAGGCTAGCGAAGCCAGTAAATCACTGGATCTCGAGAATACGCTACAATTATCGATTGATCTGGGTATGGATTTGCGCGAAGCTCGGGAGGTATTCGAGCGTGAATATCTGTCCCGGCATCTTGATTTATGTGGTTACAATATTACTGAATTGGCAAAACGTGTCGGCCAGGAAAGAACACATCTTTATCGAAAATTGAAGTCGCTGGGGCTTTATACCAAAAAACACGCCTGAACTAGAAACGATCAATCTATGAATATAATAATACTGGGTGCCGGCCAGGTCGGTTCGACGGTTGCGACTGAGCTGGCCCGGGAAGAGTCCAACGAAATTACCGTGATTGATGTCAATCAGGACATTCTCTCCGATTTGCAGGACAGGCTCGATTTGCGAACCATCTGTGGTAATGCTTCCTACCCCAATATGCTGAGAGACGCCGGGGCTGATGATGCCGATATGCTTATTGCGCTAACCAATAGCGATGAAATCAACATGATCGCCTGTCAGATTGCCTCGTCAATTTTTCGTACACCGACTAAAATTGCACGGATTCGCTCCGCCAAGTATCTGCATGAGCCAGGATTGTTTGGGCCTGAATCGATTCCGGTCGATTTTATGATTAGCCCGGAATCACTGGTTACCAAATATATTTACCATTTGATCGAACATCCGAGCGCTTTACAGGTACTCGATTTCGCTGGTGGCCGGGTACAGCTGGTAGCGGTTAGAGCCTACGATGACGGTCCATTGGTTGGACAGGCGTTGAAAGCCATGCGGGAGCATGTGCCGGGAGTGGAAATGCGCGTGGCAGCCATATTCCGCGAGGGGCAATCGATCAATCCTTCGGCTGAATGCGTTATCGAAGCAGATGACGAGGTATTCTTTCTTGCTGCCAGTAAACATATCCCTACTGTCATTTCCGAAATGCGAAAACTCGACAAACCGATTAAACGGGTGATGCTGGCGGGCGGCGGCAATATTGGCGGTCAGCTTGCCGGGATGCTTGAGCGTCACTACCAGGTCAAGGTCATAGAAGCTTTTCCGAAACGCGCCAGATATCTGTCGGGTGAACTCGATTCAGCGATTGTATTACTCGGAGATGCCGCTGATCCGGATCTGTTGATTGAAGAAAATATCGAGAGCATGGATGTCTTTTGTGCGCTTACCAATGACGACGAAGCCAATATCCTGTCATCGATGCTGGCCAAGCGCCTCGGTGCCAGAAAGGTTATATCCCTGATCAATCGGCCGGCCTACGTCGACCTGGTTGAAAGTGGATTAATTGATATTGCAATCTCACCGCACCAGATTACCATCGGCGCCTTGCTCGCGCATATTCGTCGCGGTGACGTGGTTGCCGTCCACGCCGTGCGACGCGGATCGGCCGAAGCCATAGAAGCCATAGCGCATGGTGATAATAATACTTCGAAGGTCGTCGGACGCAGCATCGAGCAAATTAAATTACCTGCTGGTGCGACTATTGGCGCGATAGTGCGCGGGGAACAGGTCATCATCGCGCATCACGATACCGTCATCGAATCGGAAGATCACATTATTCTGTTCCTCACCGATAAAAAGAAAATACGTGACGTGGAAAAGCTTTTCCAGGTCGGCTATACCTATTTCTAGGTCTGGTCAGGATCTATGCAACTACTGGTAATTCAACGTATTTTCGGCCTCTTGCTGATTGTTTTCAGCAGTGCGCTATTGCCACCTGCCGCAGTTGGTCTATATTTTGACGATGGCGCGGTTCTTCCGTTTGTGGAAGGTTTTGTGTTATTGCTGGTGACTGGGTTCCTGCTCTACCTGCCGGTGAGACATCATAAAAAAGAATTGCGATTGCGCGATGGATTTCTGGTTGTTGTGTTGTTCTGGGGCATGCTTGGAATCGCCGGTGGATTACCGTTATACCTGTCCGGCATCTATAATATTTCAGTCACCGATGCTGTATTTGAATCGATTTCAGGTTTGACCACGACAGGAGCAACGGTCATCGTCGGTATTGATAATTTGCCGCATTCCATATTGTTCTATCGACAGGAACTGCAATGGTTGGGGGGTATGGGTATTATTGTACTCGCAGTAGCCGTTTTACCGATGCTCGGTATCGGCGGCATGCAGTTGTTTCGCGCGGAAACGCCCGGTCCGGTGAAGGATTCCAAACTGACGCCGAGAATCACTGAAACGGCCAAGGCGCTCTGGTATATATACCTGGGACTGACGTTGAGTTGCTGCCTGGCATACTGGCTTGCCGGTATGAGCTGGTTCGATGCCGTTGCCCATGCTTTTTCGACGGTTGCAATCGGTGGTTTCTCTACCCACGATGCCAGTATGGGTCACTTCGATAGTACAGCGATCGAATTGATAGCGGTGGTTTTCATGCTGCTTTCGGGCGTCAATTTTGCGTTGCATTTTGCTGCTTTTCGTAAAACTTCGTTGGAGCCTTACCGGGACGATGCCGAATTTCGCACCTACATTGGTGTACTTGCAATTGTCAGCCTGGTTACCATTAGCTATCTGCAGGCGACAAAAACCTTTGACTCGACAGCAGAATCAATTGTCGAAGGCCTGTTTCAGGTAGTTTCGATCGGCACTACCACGGGTTTTACTACGCAAGAGTATTATAGCTGGCCGGGATTTTTACCAGTTCTATTGCTATATGTCAGCTTTATGGGTGGTTGCTCGGGTTCGACGGGTGGAGGTATCAAGGTAATTCGAATCTTGTTACTGGTTAAACAGGGCTCACGCGAGTTGCAACGCCTGATCCATCCCAATGCACAAATTGCAGTAAAAATCGCTCGTAAGCCATTACCGGAAAATGTTATCGAAGCCGTGTGGGGATTTTTTGCCGCCTATTTCGCTATCTCGGCGATAATGATTTTAACCCTGATGGCCACCGGTCTGGATCAGGAGACCGCTTTCTCGGCGGTAGCGGCCTGTTTGAACAACCTTGGCCCGGGCCTTGGTGAGGTCGGACAAAATTTCGCTTCGATTAATGATTTTGCGAAATGGATATTGTGCCTGGCTATGCTGCTTGGTCGCCTCGAAATATTTACCCTGTTGGTGCTTTTCACACCTGGATTCTGGAGAAAATAACATGGACAAACCACTCAGCGATCCCGAGGTCAACAGGGCGCATAAGAAAATTCGATCCATGGTCGGCAGGGCGGTAAGTGATTACAATATGATCGAAGCAGGCGACCTGATTATGGTTTGTCTGAGTGGCGGTGCGGACAGTTATACGATGCTCGACATGTTACTTGGTTTGAAGAAGGCTGCACCGATACATTTCGATATTGTTGCTGTCAATCTCGATCAAAAGCAGCCGGGTTTTCCCGAACAGGTATTGCCCGACTATCTGAATTCTCTGGGTGTTGAGTACCGTATTGTCACAGAAGACACGTTTAGCGTGGTTAAGCGTATTATCCCCGAAGGAAAAACGACCTGTTCGTTATGTTCGCGTTTACGCCGGGGGATTCTTTACAATACCGCTGAACAGCTGGGTGCGAGTAAAATTGCCTTGGGACATCACGCCGACGATGTGGTAGAAACCCTTTTTCTCAACCTGTTTTATAACGGGCGATTAAAGTCGATGCCGCCCCGGTTAATCAGTGACGATCAACGTAATATCGTGATTCGACCGATGGTTTATGTACGCGAGGAATCGATCAAGAGTTACGCTAAATTGAGAAATTTTCCGATCATTCCCTGTAATCTCTGTGGTTCGCAGCCCAATCTTCAGCGCCAGTCTGTAAAAGCAATGTTACAGGCCTGGGATATTAGCCATCCCGGTCGAGTGCAGAATATCTTTAATGCGCTGACACGTGTCACGCCGTCGCATTTGCTGGATCGGGAATTATTTGACTTTGCTGGTTTGACTCCGGATGATTCGGCTCAATTGCCCGAATTTGACACAACTATCGATGCTTTGGATGTCTTGCGGGAAAACTGTCGACCATAATTAATTGCAACCATTCGTCAGCCTTTAATCCGGATATTAGGATTTGGGAGAAAAAGCCCGGGTTTTGGATCGAGACTGGTGCTATAAAGTACGCCCTCCTGGATACCCGCTGATGCTGTTTGTGCCACGAAAGAAATACTAACCCTGGTAAATTTACTTAATTTATACACACGTTATGAAACTAGCCATTTTCCCAAGTACAGGATTAGGTGACGGAATTATCCAACTCATTTTGGCCCAGAATCTTAATAAAATTGGCCTGAAAATTGACTACTATCATCATTATTTAAGTGATATTGATAGCTTAATATCCGGCGTAAACGTTTACCCACCGTCTAGCGATATCTTCACGGAAAAGATCGATAGTTATGATGTTATTCTTTTGGATCAGGGTTCCAAAATAGTTGATCTGTCTAAATACATGGAACATATGGAATCTAAATTAGCCATCTACACCATGGCGAGAAAAAAGAATCCCTGGATTAATAAATCCGGGAGCAAAATTGAAAATTCGAGCTTTATAGCGCCAACATTATTCATTGCCGGTAGAAATATCGATTTTGGTGTTTTCAATGGTCAAAGCCTGAGGGCAAATAAACGTCGCGGTTTAAGCACCGCAGGCAATATAGTGCATTTTCTAAAAACCAATAGCATTGTTGAGAGCCCGGACTATGATTTGACCTTGTCACTTCCGGGTAATTGGCAGGGCCAAAAATATAATAAAAGAGTTTCAATTCATCCCACGAGCGTTAACGAAAAAAAGAACTGGCTACCTGACCGATTTATTAACCTCGCGAGAAAGCTGAGAAACCAGGGCTATGAACCAGCTTTCACTGTTTCCCCGTCCGAGCGAGAATACTGGCGCGGTAGAATAAAGAGCGAGTTTGAAATACCTTTGTTTGAAAATATTAAAGAACTGGCACAATACTATTACGAATCCGGCTTGTTTATCGGCACTGATTCTGGTAACGGCCATCTCGCTTCAGCTCTTGGGTTACCGACCATAACAATTGTAAATCGTTATTCTAATCCCTTTCCATGGCGACCTAACTGGTCCAGGAACATCATCGTCAGGCCGTTTCTTTCCAGAAACCTGGTGGGCAATCATTACTGGAAACATACAATCAGTGACAATCGGGTTTTGGAATCTGTTAGGAAAATTCAGACATGATCAAAATTTTGCATTTTGGTCATTCGGGAAAAAGTGTGACGGTGAATACCAGCGGCACGCGGAGGACCCACCGGTGGTGTTGTCCTGCTAGCTAACGGTCAGCCGTTGGCCGATAAAGGCGGCTATGAAAAGTTTAAGTATCCTGCTGTACCGGTCATATCGGATCCTTCCCTGACTGCACTTCCATGTGCAGCCTTCCTATCCTTGTCTGTCGACCTGTCCTTGAGACGTGTTAGTATATTGACCGAGAACGTGGTGGATAGCTAGCGCTGTGGCGCTGTTTAACCGTCGGTCAATCCATGAAAATTTTGTAGGAAACCCCTTACAATTTAAGGTAAATCGGAGAAAGAATGCTATTTCCCGCAATACAGCCCGATAAAACCTGGCGCTTTTCAGTTTCTGATCAGCATACGCTTTATCTAGAAGAGTGTGGAAACCCGCAAGGTATTCCCATTGTGTTTCTTCATGGTGGGCCGGGGGGAAACTGCGAACCCGGTCACCGACGTTTTTTCGACCCGGAACGTTACCGTATAATCCTGTTCGATCAGCGCGGTGCCGGAAAGTCAAAGCCACATGCCAGCCTGGAAGATAATACCAGCACGCATCTGGTTGAAGATTTGGAGAAAATCCGTGAATTTCTGGAGATAGACAAATGGGTTGTATTTGGTGGTTCCTGGGGTTCGACTTTATCTTTGTTATACGCCCAAACGCACCCTGATCGTGTGCTCGGGCTGATATTACGCGGAATATTTCTCGCGCGAGAGGCCGACGTGCAATGGTTTTATCAGGGGGGTGCGGCACGGATATTCCCTGAAGCCTGGCAACATTTTCTCGAACCTATTCCCGAAAACGAGCGCGATGATTTAGTCGGCGCCTATTATCAACGCCTCACCAGCGATAATGAAATTGTACGCATGGGAGCGGCTAAAGCCTGGTCCATATGGGAAGGTTGTGCCGCGACCTTAATGCCCGATCGGCAAATTGTCAGCCATTTTAGCGATCCGCATATTGCACTCAGTATTGCCCGCATCGAATGCCATTATTTTCACCATCAGAGCTTTTTGAAACCGGATCAGTTACTCCAGAATATGAATATAATCAGCCATATACCCGGTTATATCGTGCATGGTCGGTATGACATGATTTGCCCCATCGAACAGGCATTGATGCTGAGCCAGCACTGGTCGGAAAGCAGACTGCGGATTATTGACAATGCCGGGCATGCCGCAACCGAGCCAGGTATTAGTTTGGCGCTGGTCGACAGCTGTAAGCAGATGCTCGATATTATCAGTTAATTTTCTGATCGTGATCATCCTGCTTCAGCGAGTTAGTCATGCCCGTGTCGAAGTGTCGGACGATTGCCTGGCGCTGATCGATCGGGGACTGCTGGTTATGGTTGGTATTGAGGTTGACGACGACGAAAAATCTGCGACACATTTTATCGAACGCATACTCAATTACAGAATTTTTTCCGATGAAAATGACAAGATGAATTTGTCCTTACGTGATATTCATGGTGGATTGTTGCTGGTGCCGCAATTTACGCTAGCCGCCAATACCCGAACAGGCCGACGACCCAGTTTCACCTCGGCTGCTCCCCCTGACCAGAGCAAGGCATTGTTTTATCGCATGGTGGATATCGCCAGCGAACGTTACAATATCGTAGAATCGGGCGTATTCGGCGCCAATATGCAGGTATATTTATGCAACGATGGACCGGTTACCTTTATTCTCGACTAAAAACCGCATCCAGCCGGGGGGGCGATTGGAACGGGTATTTTTAGCTTGCGTGTTAATGTTTCTGTCTTTAGGCCAGCTATCGTGGGCCTCGGACTGGCTTCGTGAAAAGCGCATGGCCGACGAGATTGTGGATACCATTTTCGATGGTGAAGCGACGCTACTGAAGACTGGTGAACACGAGTTTCTCAGTATTTATACCGAAGCCGATACAGCCGACAAAGCCGTCATTATTATGCATGGACGGGGGTTTCATCCCGACTGGGTTGATACGGTTCAACCACTACGCATAGGGTTGGTAGACTACGGCTGGAACACGCTTTCCATTCAAATGCCAGTGTTGGCCAAGGAGGCCAAATATTACGACTATGTGCCCATTTTCGATGAAGCGATACCGCGTATTCAGGCGGCAATAGATTTTCTACGAAAGCGGGGTAATCAACAGATAGTGTTCATTGCCCATAGTTGTAGCGTGCATATGTCAATGCGCTATTTGCGTGAACAGGGCGATAAGGGCCTGCTTGCATATGTTGGAATAGGGATGGGTGCGACGGATTACGAGCAACCGATGGCACAACCTTTCCCTCTCGGCAACTTGGTTGTACCGGTGCTCGATATATATGGGGCCGATGATTTTCCGGCAGTGCATCGCCTTGCCGCAGGCCGCTGGCAGAAAATTCGACAGGCTGGACATCCACTCTCGAAACAATTGGTGATTGCCGATGCCGATCACTATTTTACCGATCGGGGGGATAAACTGGTGCGGGTGATAGGGCAGTGGTTGGAAGGACTGGAATATTGATAATGGCTTTTGAGGGTCACTACTCCAGGGAAAAAGGAGTATATTGAGGCTGAGTATTGCTGAATGAAGGTAAGGCGATTGACATGGTTAAGCTTCCACCACTTCTTGGCCGATTGCTCTGCTGGCTGGGATTCCATGATTTTCGTATCGTTAGCAAAACGTTTGGGTTTGGTACTGAAGGCGTTGAGAAGGATGTTTGTCGTCGATGCGGGGTTACTGTTACCCGTAAGGTATGAACGCCCGCTTGCTAGTATAGGACGCTACACTAGTGTAGGACACTTCACGAGTGCCAAATATCGAATTTCAGGCGGAATAACAGTCGAAATAAACATCGATGTCGATTATTATTCAGCTCCACAGTAGTCCTTCCCGAACAAGACCCATGTCAGATCGCAGTGCAACAGTTAGCCGCCATACGCTCGAAACCCGCATCAGCGTATCGCTCAATCTCGATGGCGGTGGCAAATCCAGTTTCGATACCGGAATACCTTTTCTTGAGCATATGCTGGAGCAGATATCCCGTCATGGTTTGATCGATATGGACATCAAGGCCGAAGGTGACTTGCATATTGACGACCACCATACGGTTGAAGATATAGGTATCACGATTGGACAGGCCTTCCAGAAAGCCCTGGGCGATAAAAAAGGTGTTATGCGTTACGGCCATGCTTATGTGCCCCTGGATGAGGCCCTTTCTCGAGTAGTGATCGACTTTTCGGGTCGTCCCGGCATCGAATATCGCGTCCGCTACCCGCGTGACCGGGTCGGCCAGTTTGATGTCGATTTAATCCACGAATTTTTTCAGGGTTTTGCTAATCATGCACCGGCAACGCTGCATATCGATAATTTGCATGGCAGGAATTCACATCACATTGCCGAAACTATCTTCAAGGCGTTTGGCCGGGCCGTACGCTCGGCGGTATGCCGCGATGAGCGTATGGCTGGCGTCATTCCCTCGACGAAAGGATCGTTGTAGTTCATGCAACAGATTGCTGTTATCGACTACGGCATGGGTAATCTCAGATCGGTGGTCAAGGCGCTTGAACATGTTGCCGATAGCTATCACCGGATTGTTCTGACTTCAGACCCGGAACTGGTAATGCGATCAGATCGAGTGGTTTTTCCCGGTCAGGGGGCGGCAGGTGATTGCATGCGCGCTATCGACGCAAAGGGTTTACGCGAAACCATCCTGGAGGCCGCTAAAACAAGACCGTTTCTTGGTATTTGCATGGGTATGCAGGTCTTAATCGAACGCAGTGAGGAAAATCAGGGTACCGAATGCCTGAGTTTTCTCCCTGGCCAGGCATGTTATTTTGGCGACCATCACTGTGATAAAAATAATAGTCGCCTAAAGGTTCCCCATATGGGCTGGAATCAGTTAAAACAGAATCGTGAGCATCCCTTGTGGTATAACATTGAAAACAATAGTCGCTTTTATTTTGTGCATAGCTATTATTTGCGAACCGGAGATCCAACATTAACCGTCGGGCAATGTAATTATGGTTTTGAATTCAGTGCTGCCATTGCGCGTGATAATGTATTCGCTCTGCAATGCCACCCGGAAAAGAGTGCCGAGGCGGGTCTTCAATTGTTAACTAATTTTGTAAATTGGGATGGTCAGGCATGATTCTGATTCCAGCGATCGATTTGAAACAGGGCCAATGTGTGCGGCTACGACAGGGTTGTATGGATGATAGTACCGTATTTTCCGATGACCCGGTGGCGATGGCAACTAAGTGGGTAAGACAGGGTTGCCGGCGTCTTCATCTGGTTGACCTGGATGGCGCATTCGAAGGTAAACCGGTTAATGCTGATGTGATTGAAGATATATCGTCTTGTTTTCCTGATTTGCCTATTCAAATCGGTGGCGGCATACGCACTGTGGATACCGTCGAAGCTTACCTGGCGGCCGGTGTCAGTTATGTCATTATCGGTACTCAGGCTGTAAAAAAACCCGAATTCGTAACCGAGCTTTGTTCGGAATTTCCAGGGAGTGTTATTGTCGGTATTGATGCTAGAGATGGTATGGTTGCGATTAAGGGTTGGGCCGAGAGTTCGGATCAAAGTGCTGAAAAGGTCGCATTGCGCTTCGAAGATCAGGGTGTTGCGGCTGTTGTTTATACTGATATCAGCCGCGACGGCATGATGCAGGGTTTAAATGTCGAGGCAACACAGAAACTCGCCGATGCCATCAGTATTCCCGTTATAGCTTCGGGCGGTGTGACCGACATCGAGGACATTAAACGGCTCAATGCGGTGAAGGCCTCGGGCATTGAGGGTACGATTATCGGGCGGGCTTTATACGAGCGTACTATCAGACTGGAAGATGCGCAGGCCTACATCGATCAGCATTAAGTCATGCCCCTGGCAAAACGAATTATTCCCTGTCTTGATGTCGACAATGGTCGTGTCGTCAAAGGCGTGCAATTTGTCGAGATTCGCGATGCTGGCGACCCGGTCGAAGTTGCACGGCGGTATAATCTCGAAGGCGCCGATGAAATCACTTTTCTTGATATTACCGCAAGTTCCGATAATCGCGATACCATGGTGCAGGTCGTCGAAGATGTCGCCGGCGAGGTTTTTATTCCACTGACGGTTGGTGGTGGTATTCGGCAATCAGATGATATTCGCCGCATGCTCAATGCGGGTGCCGACAAGGTCAGTATCAATACGGCGGCGGTGTTTAATCCGGAATTTGTTAAACAGGCGGCTGATAAATTCGGTTCGCAATGCATAGTCGTAGCCGTAGATGCTAAAAAAGTGAGTAAAGAAGGAGAAGCCGAGCGTTGGCAAATATTCACTCATGGTGGTCGTAAACCGACCGGCATTGATGTTATTGAATGGGTGAAAAAAATGGATAGCTACGGCGCTGGAGAAATTCTGCTTACCAGTATGGATCGCGATGGTACCAAAATCGGTTTTGATAATGCGTTAACCGCGCGGGTATCGGAGGCTGTTCGTGTACCGGTAATTGCTTCGGGTGGTGTTGGTGATTTACAACATCTGGTCGATGGTGTCTTACAGGGAAAGGCCGATGCTGTACTCGCGGCGAGTATTTTTCATTTTGGTGAATACCGCATTAGTGAAGCCAAGGCATTCATGAAGTCCTGCGGGATCGAGATCAGAGATTGATATGGACTGGCTTGATGAAGTCAAATGGGATGACAATGGCCTGATTCCCGCAATTGCGCAGGACTTGTTAACCGGTGAAATTCTGATGATGGCCTGGATGAATCGTGAAGCACTGGCTTTAACCCGGGAACACAACAGGGCGGTCTACTGGTCGCGCTCGCGGCAAAAACTATGGTTTAAGGGCGAAGAATCTGGACACATTCAGGCATTACGTGAAATTCGTCTTGACTGTGACGCCGATGTGGTTCTGCTGCAGGTAGAGCAGATTGGCAGTATCGCCTGCCACACGGGCCGGCGTCGTTGTTTTTTTCGCGTATTAATTGAAGGCGAATGGCGCATTGATGAGGAAATAATAAAAAATCCGGACGAGATTTATCAATGAGTGATGATATACTGACGCGCTTGATGGCAGTTCTGGAATCGAGAAAGGGTGCCGAGCCCGAATCCTCCTACGTCGCGAGTTTGTACGACAAGGGACTCGATACCATACTGAAGAAAATCGGTGAAGAATCTGCCGAAACAATCATTGCCGCAAAATCGGGTGACAAACAACAAATTGTTTATGAGACTGCCGATCTATGGTTTCATAGCCTGGTATTACTGGCACAACAGAATTTAACCGCGCAGTTGGTGCTCGATGAACTGGAACGACGTTTCGGTTTTTCGGGTGTCGAAGAAAAGGCTTCGCGACAAAAGTAAATATGAGGTGAATCATGGGTTTTGGTGGAATAAGTATCTGGTCGTTGTTATTGATCCTCGGGATCGTCATTCTGTTATTCGGCACTAAAAAGTTGCGAAACGTTGGTGGTGATCTGGGTGGTGCGATAAAAAATTTCAAAAAGTCTGTCAAAGATGAAGAATCTGTCGACGATAAAAGTGATAGCGCTGCCGGTGGTCATGTTATCGAAGGCAAGTCTAGCCAAGAAAACGACAAGGCATCCTGAGCCGATACCGGCAAACTAAAGCTGATTGACCAAGAATTAGCAATTAGGAAGTTCTGATGTTTGACATAGGTTTTACCGAGCTGGTGCTGATTGGCATCGTAGCATTGGTGGTTATAGGTCCCGAACGCCTGCCCGGTGTTGCGCGTACAGCCGGTAAATATTTCGGCAAGCTGCGTCGATTCATGACCAATGTTAAAGCCGATGTCGAAAGTGAATTACGTGCGGACGAATTGCGCGAAATCCTCAATAAGCAACAGGATGAATTGCAATCGCTGAAGAAAGTTGTCGATGAAGTCGGTAAAGAAGTTGACAGTGGCGTCAGTAAAATGGAAGCGGAAATAGATAAAGCTGCAGAGCAATATCAAAAGAAATCCGCCGAAGAAGGTACCAACTGGGTAGATGGATTTACAGCACCAGCTGTGGATGATAATTCGCCGGGGTCTCAAGAAAAGCAGGAGTCGGAAGAGAATAAATCCGAAACCGGGCCGACTGAAAAACCGGTCAAAAAAACCCGAACCAAAGCACCACCAAAAGCTACAGCTAAACCAAAGGCTAAACCAAAAGCTAAACCAAAAGCCAAAGCTCAGTCTAAATCTAAGGCCAAAATTACCAAAGTAGTCAGCAAATGAGCGATTCGGAAAAAACCGAGGACGATAAAAGCGGAAGTTTGATGTCTCATCTGGTCGAGCTTCGCGACCGTGTGGTTCGTATAGTTATCTCGATTCTGGTAATTTTTCTCAGTCTGTTTTACTGGGCGAATGAAATCTATACCTATCTCGCGGCCCCGTTAACAAAACATCTGCCCGATGGTGCCAATATGATAGCGATTGATGTCGCATCGCCATTTTTAACTCCGTTTAAACTGGTGTTGATGTTGTCTGTTTTCCTGGCAATGCCGGTTATTCTGCACCAGGTTTGGGCATTTGTAGCACCGGGCCTCTATAGTTCGGAGAAACGCATTGCCGGTCCGCTACTGGTTTCCAGCATCATCCTGTTTTATAGCGGTATGGCTTTCGCCTACTATGTGGTATTTCCGTTGGTTTTCGGGTTTTTCACCAGTATTGGTCCGGAAATGGTTAATATCTCTACCGATATTGGCCGTTATCTCGATTTTGTACTGGCATTGTTTTTCGGATTCGGGCTCGCATTCGAAGTACCAATTGCCACGATTATATTGGTTGCAATTGGTTTAACTACACCAAAAAAACTTGGCCAGATGCGACCTTATGTGATCGTTGGCACCTTTATTATTGGTATGATTCTAACGCCTCCAGATGTCATATCACAGGTTTTACTCGCTGTACCGATGTGGATATTATTCGAAGGAGGTGTTATTGCCTCGGCTATCATATTCAAAGAACGTCTCGAAAATGAAGAATTGGACGATCTGGAAACTGGTGATGACGATGGAAATCCAACCGATAATAACGATTATCAGCCGCTAAGCGAGGACGAAATGGAAGCCGATCTCGATAAAGTCGATGCCGAAGAAGACGTTGAAAGCAAAAAAAGACCTACACCGGGACCGTAGGCAATCGTTTCATTAGCCTCATTTATGTGACCGTTTATCGGCTACTCGCTACCGTTTATCCTTAATTCGAGGCGATACCTGAACAAGCGGTTTTAGTCGCCTACAATTATTTAGGCTTATGGGTCACAAAAATGCTGCTTATGAATATTCCAGGTGTTGCAAACCCAACCTCATTGATACCAGCCGCTATTAACAGTTCGGCTGAAGGTATTCGTTCACAGGAGCAGCGTTTCGACCGAAATGTAGCTGAAGTGGCGCGCGATGATCAGGCCCAGGCACACGATACCAACTCACAGGACCGAGCGTTGATAGAGCAGCGCGAAATTGTGCAGGCAGTGCAAGCAAATGCACGATCCTTAGAGGCCGCGGGTCAGCGTATTGGTACTCTTGTTGATATTGAGGTATAGCACCGGCACAGCTGATCGACTTTCAATAGGTATCGATAAAGCAATAGGGTTGTTAACGCATAAACCATTATACGTTATGATTCGCGACTTTCTTTACTAATAATGCTGAATTTTATGTCGAAACAAACAAAGAATTTACGTAAACCGGTCTTGCTTATTATTCTTGATGGTTTTGGTTTAAATCCCAGTCGTGAAAACAATGCCGTTGTTGAGGCGAACACACCTAATTTCGATCATTATTTTTCAACTTATCCTGTGGCCAGCCTGGAAGCTTCTGGTCGAGGTGTCGGATTGCCGGAAGGACAGATGGGAAACTCGGAAGTCGGTCATATGACAATTGGTAGTGGAACAATCGTCAAACAGGACCTGGTACGCATCGATGATGCGATTGAGGATGGCAGTTTTTTTAAAAATCCGGCTTTCTTAAACGCAGTTGTGGCGTCAAAAGCCAACAATAGACCATTGCACCTGATTGGCCTGGTTTCCGACGGTGGTGTGCATAGTCATATAGATCATCTTTATGCGCTTATTCGACTGTGCCATCAACACGATGTCGTGGCTCAGTTACACATGATTACCGATGGCCGTGATACAGCACCGCGGGCAGCTATTGACCTTGTGGATGAACTCGAATCGGTTCTGGCTGAAAATAATGGTTTGGTCGGTAGCGTTTGTGGGCGCTACTATGCTATGGATAGAGATAAACGTTGGGATCGGGTTCAAATTGCTTTTGATGCGATGGTGCATGGCAAGGGCATGGCGGCAGAAGGCTTAGGATCGGCAATTCAGACCAGCTACGATGCCGGTATTAGTGATGAATTTATGATGCCTGCAATATTACCTGATCTGGTTCCCCTGAAAGCGGGTGACGAACTGGTCTTTTTTAATTTCCGAAATGACCGTGCGCGACAGATTTCCTCGGCATTGTCGCTTGGGCAGTTTAGTGAATTTGATCGAGGCGATAGCTATCGACCTATTCATCTGACCTGTCTAACCCATTACGATTCAAAATTGGCCGCTCCGGTGGCTTTCGAAGCCATGCATCCAGAAGAAACACTGGCAAGCATAATCAGCGCGGCCGGGTTGAAGCAATTGCATTGTGCTGAAACCGAGAAATACCCGCACGTAACTTTTTTCTTTAATGGGGGTCAGGAGGATTGTTTTGAGGGTGAGGAGCACCGGTTAATAAATTCACCGAAGGTAGCTACTTACGACTTAAAGCCTGAAATGAGTGCCACTGAGGTTGCCGATACGATGGTTGCAGCTTTGCAATCTAAGCAATTCGATTTCCTCGTAGTCAACTTTGCCAATGGTGATATGGTAGGCCATACTGCTGTGCGCGATGCTATTATTGAAGCTGTGGAAGTGCTCGACCATGAAGTAGGTCGAGTTCTGCAACAGGCTATAAAGCAGGGCTATTCGATTATTCTCACGGCAGACCATGGTAATTGTGATGAAATGGTTGATCCTGAAACCGGTCAGCCGCACACCCAACATTCGCAACATCCGGTGCCCTGCCTTGTCATTGACGATCAGGCCGGTGAGCTAACCAGTGGTGATAATTTGTCAGCGATCGCTCCTACAGTACTACAATTAATGGGCCTGCCGAAACCAGCGGCAATGAGTGGAAAATCGTTAATATGCGACCAATGGACCTCTCAGGTTGCTTAAAGGGTATCTCAGGAAAATATAGGTTAACATGCGTGAATTAGAGCGAGATTAGTAACATGGCAACATTGAAGGAAACGTTGACTAAAACATCACTGTTTGATGGTTTCGATGACGATGACATCGAAAACGTGGCGTCACAAACTGCTATAAGACAGTTTCCAAAGAATACGGTTATTGTCAGTCAGGGCGACGACACGGATTCATTTTATGTCATTTTACTGGGTAAGGTCGACGTATTTTTGCATAACGACAAGGGCAAGGAAATTATTATTAATACGCTCTCAGAGGGGGAGTCGTTTGGTGAACTGGCACCGCTCGGCGGTATTCCGCGCCAGGCCAGTATCATTACTACCGAAGATTCGACTTTCGGTGTTATTTCCAGGCAGGTTTTTATGGATACGCTGTTGACCAATCCTACCGTCAGTATGCGAATTATCGATTTGTTGATTGGTCGTATTCAGGATCTGACTGAAGAAGTCAGCAGTCTGGCTCTGGAGGATGTTTATAACCGCGTAGTACGGGTACTCTACAAGCACGCTGATGAAGTAGGTGAAAAACTGGTAACTGAAAAACTAACTCAGCAGGATATTGCCAGTCGGGTTGGTGCAACTCGCGAAATGGTTCATCGAATTTTAAAGGAACTCAAGACTGGCGGTTATATTTCGATTGAAGGAAAACATATTACTATCGAACGGAAGCTGCCTCCCGGCTGGTAGGTTGGCAATCGGTATAGTTTCCTGGAGACGGTTCCGGCTCCGTTATCCCCCAAAAGATAGCCGCTTGAATATGCAATGTGACTGAGCCTCCCGGTCAGTAAAATGATAAGATAGCGCTGTTTTAAAACCAGCGAGGTAGTTAGCAGTGGCAGGTCACAGCAAGTGGGCTAATATACAGCATCGAAAGAAGGCGCAGGATGCCAAACGGGGCAAATTATTTACCCGACTCATACGCGAAATAGTTGTAGCTGCTAAGGCCGGCGGCTCTGATCTTGATGCCAATCCGGCATTACGAACTGCAGTAGACAAAGCCAAATCGCAATCGGTACCGAAAGATCCTATCGATAGAGCAATAAAGCGCGGCGCCGGGGATCTCGACGGTTCGGATTACGAAGAAATCCGCTATGAAGGCTACGGGCCAGCGGGCGTGGCCTTTATTGTCGATTGCTTGTCCGATAACCGCAATCGTACAGTAGCAGAGGTTCGCCATGCCTTTAGTAAATCGGGAGGCAACCTGGGCCAAACCGGATCGGTGGCCTATATGTTTGCTAGTACTGGTGTGCTGCTTTATTCGCCGGAACACGACGAAGATACCATCATGGAATCCGCACTGGAAGCAGGTGCCGATGACGTCATCGTGGATGAGGATGGTAGTATTGAAGTGTTGACCGCCTCTGAGGATTATGTAACGGTCAAACAGGCGATGATCGAGGCAGGTTTGGAGCCGGATGAATCTGATTTAACGATGCGCGCCAGTACGCATTCCGAACTGGATATGGATGACGCTGCCAAGGTATTGCGGCTGGTCGATATGCTGGAAGCATCAGACGACGTGCAGGAAGTTTATTACAATGCTGAAATTCCCGAAGAAGCTTACGCCTGACCGGCGTTTCAAGATCAGAACTGCAACGTGATAATCCTGGGTATCGACCCCGGATCGAGGATAACCGGTTACGGCCTGATTGACGACCAGCCCAACCAGATTCGATATGTTGCCAGTGGCTATCTGAAAATAGTGGGTGATAGTTTACCCGAACGTCTTGGACAGATATTCCAGCAGCTTTACACGGTGATTGGCGAATATCGTCCCGAGCAAATGGGCATCGAAAATGTATTTATGCAACGTAACGTAGACTCGGCATTGAAATTGGGTCAGGCCCGAGGCGCTGCAATCTGTGCGGGTTATCAGGCAGGCGTTGAAATTTCCGAGTACGCCCCCCGTGAAATTAAGCAGGCGCTGGTTGGTAGTGGAGCGGCCAGCAAAGAACAGGTTCGGCACATGGTAAAACGTCTATTAGGATTGCAAGGTACATTACAGTCTGACGAGGGAGACGGCCTAGCAATTGCTATTTGCCATGCACAATTCTATGCTACTCAGAAAAAAACCGGGATAGATAAAACAATGCTCAAACGTCGGAGAAGCAGGCGCAGATGATCGGTCGACTAGCAGGCGTACTGGCCGCCAAAAGAGCGCCGCAAATACTGGTAGATTGTCATGGTGTTGGCTATGAAGCCGATGTTTCAATGACAACATATTATCAGTTACCCGATGTCGGCGAGCCAGTTTCTATCTGGACGCATTTGCAAATTAAAGATGATGCCCACTCCCTGATCGGGTTTACTACCGAGCAGGAACGTAAGCTGTTTCGCCGTTTAATCAAGGTTAACGGAGTCGGCCCGAAAATGGCACTGACTATTTTATCCGGTATTGACAACCGGGAATTCGCCAGCTGCGTGATGCAAAATGATGTCGCCACTTTGACTCGATTACCCGGTGTCGGTAAGAAAACGGCAGAACGATTGATTATTGAAATGCGTGACAAGGTTGACGAATTTATCGGTACAGGTACCTCAGCTGGCGATGCTGCTTTTATTGATGTCGATCGCTCCCATTCCTTTAAAAATGAGGCTATAGAAGCCCTCCAGGCGCTTGGATATAAACCAGTAGACGCCGAAAAAATGATAAAACAGGCGGAGGTGGCTAACAATGACATCGAAAGTGCCTCGACGCTAATCCGTAAAGCCTTGCAGGCTTCGGTCCAACGCAAGTGAACGATTCGGGTTCAGAGCGGCTAATTAGCGCCGAAGCTAATCACGATGAACTGTCGCAGGATAGAGCCTTACGGCCCAAGCTTTTGTCGGATTATATCGGCCAGCCCGAAGTCTGCGAGCAGATGGAAATCTTCGTCCAGGCTGCCCGTCAACGCAATGAAGCGCTCGATCACGTGTTGATATTCGGCCCGCCTGGTCTGGGTAAAACCACATTGTCGCATATTGTTGCCAATGAATTGCATGTTGGTCTACGCCAGACTTCCGGTCCGGTGCTTGAAAAAGCAGGGGATCTCGCTGCCATATTGACTAACCTGGAACCACACGATGTGCTCTTTATCGATGAAATTCATCGACTCAGTCCGGTCGTCGAGGAGATACTGTATCCGGCGATGGAAGATTATCAGCTTGATATTATGATCGGCGAGGGTCCTGCGGCGCGTTCGATTAAGCTCGACTTGCCGCCGTTTACGCTGGTGGGCGCGACCACGCGAGCAGGCCTGTTGACGTCACCGTTACGGGATCGTTTCGGCATTGTACAGCGGCTGGAATTTTATAATTGCGAAGACCTTACTAAAATTATATTACGCTCGGCAAGTCTACTCGTTATCGAAATCGACCAGGCGGGTGCCTTCGAAATAGCGAATCGATCTCGTGGCACGCCGCGTATTGCGAATCGACTGTTAAGGCGGGCCAGGGATTATGCCCAGGTCAAGGCTGATGGTGTAATCAGCAACGCTGTCGCCAAAGCAGCTCTGGATATGCTCAAGGTTGATCAATCGGGGCTTGATCATATGGATCGGCGATTGATACTCGCGCTGATCGAAAAATTCGAAGGTGGGCCGGTCGGTGTCGAAAGCCTGGCAGCAGCTATCGGCGAGGAACGCGGCACCATCGAAGATGTCATAGAGCCTTACCTGATTCAGCAGGGATTTATGATGCGAACACCCCGAGGCCGTGTGGTAACATCGCTGGCTTACGCACATTTTGGCTTTAACCGTGCCGGGCAGGGTGAAATCGATTTAAAACAATAATTATGCTGTTCAGTCAGTAATAGAGGTGTGCCTCGAAACGCGCCCGATTTAACCAATGATGAAAATTAACCATGAATGATGATACGCTTTTCAGCCTGATATTAAATGCCGGCATACCGGTACAACTAGTGATGCTGTTGTTGCTGCTGGCTTCAATATTTTCCTGGGCATTGGTATACGTCAAGCATAGCTATATCCGGCAATCGCAGGCCGAGGCAAAAACCTTCGAGGGACGATTCTGGTCGGGGATTAATCTCAGTGATCTGTTTGCGCAATTGAGTGTGCGCCAGGAAAAACGTTTCGGTCTCGAAGCAATCTTTGAAAATGGATTTCGGGAGTTTGCCCGCGCCAGGAAAGCCGAGCTGGATAATACCTCGGTAGTTCGCGCTGCACATCGTGCGATGAAAGTATCGATGTCGCGAGAAATCGAATCCCTGGAAGCCAACCTGCCGTTTCTGGCCACGGTCGGCTCGGTTAGTCCTTACGTGGGCTTATTTGGTACAGTCTGGGGAATTATGGAGTCATTTCGTGCGCTTGCCGGCGTTCAGCAGGCGACACTCGCGATGGTGGCGCCTGGCATTTCAGAAGCATTGATCGCGACTGCAATGGGGCTGGTAGCGGCGATTCCGGCCGTTATCGCCTATAACAAATTCACCAGCGAAATCGATGCGATGATTGTACGGTACGAGAATTTTCTCGAAGAGTTTACCGGTATTTTGCAACGTCAGGCTCAGTCTCCACGGTAGTCGCGCGTTGTATGAATTTCAAGAGGTCGAAATGAGCCGTCCGCGTCGCCGATCGATGTCCGACATTAATGTAGTACCCTATATCGATGTCATGTTGGTGTTGCTGATTATTTTTATGGTGACGGCACCCTTGTTAAATCAAGGCATTGAAGTTGATTTACCGAATGCACCTGCCAATCCACTTGACGCCGACGGTCCCGAACCGATTGTTATCAGTGTCGATGCCTCGGGCAATATTTTCCTGAATATTAATGTCAATCCCAACATCAGCGTAGACGCCGGGGCTATGGTTGACCGTGTCAAAGCTGCGTTACATCAAGAAGCGAGGCGACCAGTAATGGTACGCGGTGATGCAAACAGCCTTTATGAAAACGTGGTCCGTGTGCTGGTCTTACTACAACGTGCAAATGTTAATTCAGTTGGATTAGTAACTGACCCGGAGGCGATACAATAGTGTTATCAGAGCTTCGACGCTATCCCGGGGCACTGATGTTGTCGGTGTTTTTTCACGTCGGAATATTGATCGTAATTTTTGTTAATATCGATTTCAATGACAGCAAGAAACCGGTCAAACAGGGAGATTTGGTTAAAACCGTCAAGGCCGCAGTTATTGATCAGCAACAACTTGAGGCGAGTAAAGCAATAAAACAGGCTGAAATTGACAAAAAGAAGAAAGCCGAGCAAGCGGAGAAAAAACGCAAGGCTGAAGCCGATAGAAAGAAACGTGAAGAAGCGAAACGTAAAGCTGACGAGAAGAAAAAGAAATTAGCCGAGGATAAACGCAAAAGGGAAGAAGCTAAACGCAAGGCCACCGAAAAGGAAAAAGCCGAGGCGCTAAAGAAAAAAAGGCTGGATGAAAAGAAAAAGATGGTAGAAAAACAAAAGAAACTGGCTGAGGTAAAACACAGGCAGACCGAGCAAAAACGCAAAGCCGAAGCGAAGCGCAAAGCAGAAAAAAAACGTTTGCAAGAAGAAAAGGAAAAAGCAGAAATAAAGCGTAAGGCTGAGGAAAAGAAGAAGATCGAAGAAAGGAAGAAGGCCGAAGCCGAACAGCGTCGGTTGGCTGAAGAAGAGCAAAAACGTAAGCAGGATGAACTTAAAGCACAATTAGAGGCCGAAGAAACGCAGCGGCGTTTAAGTTCCCTACGTGATGCTTATCGAATTGCGATAAAGCAAAAGATTGAACGCAACTGGCGGCGCCCGCAAGAAAGTGGGAAAATGCCCGATTGCGAAGTAGGTGTATTGCAGGGGCCTGGTGGGATCATTCTGGATGTTACATTTGGAAGTTGCAAAGGCGGCACTGCTACTTACCGAGCATCGATAGAAAATGCAGTTTACAAGGCTGAGCCGTTACCGAAACCCGGTGACCCGGCATTGTTTGAACGCGAATTGATTATTTTGTTCAACCCCAGGTGACAATACGAGATTATGAAGTTACCCCTTAAGACCCTATTTATTCTGTTGTTATTGTTTACCGGTACAGGTAGAACTTATGCGGCATTGACAATTGAAATCACCAGTGGTGTCGACGGTGCTTTACCCATAGCGGTGGTACCGTTTGATACCTCTAAATTATCCAGCAAGCTATCGGCCGACATTGCTGAAATTGTCAGCAACGATTTAAACCGTAGCGGTGTCCTCAAGGTACTAGAACGCAATCTACTACCGACCCAACCGCATTACAGTAATCAGGTACGCTATACACAGTGGAAATCGGCGGGGCAGGATTACCTGGTGGTTGGACGGGTACTCAAAAAAACAGCCGGTGAATATAATATCCAGTTTCAATTGCTCGATGTGCTTAAACAAAAACAGCTTATCGGTTACAACCTGCCGGTAAAAAAACGAAAATTACGGGCGGCGGCACATGAAATTAGTGACCTGATATACGAAAAAATTACCGGTACGCGAGGGGCTTTTAATACCCGGATCGCGTATATTCGGGCGCAACGTAATCAGGCTAGAAAATATATCCTGCAGGTCGCCGATACCGATGGATTTAACGCCCAAACCGTACTCGAGTCAGACGAACCGCTGATGTCGCCAAGCTGGTCGCCCGATGGCCAGTCACTTGCCTATGTATCGTTTGAAAATAAGCGACCGGAAATCTTTATTCAGCATCTGGCAACAGCAAAACGTAACAAGATTTCGGGTTTTAAAGGTATCAACGGCGCTCCGAGCTGGTCGCCCGATGGTAAAAACCTGGCACTGGTTTTGTCCAAAGATGGTGGTCCCGACGTGTATGTGATGAATACAACCACTAAACGACTCCGCCAATTGACCAAACATCGGAGTATCGATACCGAACCGGTTTGGACCGAAAACGGTAAAACAATTATATTTACATCGGATCGTAGCGGTGGCCCGCAGCTATATGAAATCGCTGTCAAAGGCGGAAAACCGAAACGCATTACCTTTGAAGGGCGTTATAATTCCGCCGCGACAATTTCACCGGATGGGAGATATATTGCGATGGTGCATGGTGAGCGCGGTGAATATAAAATAGCCCAGCTAGAGCGCGAAAGCGGTAATCTAACTGTTCTAACCGATAGTAAGCTGGATGAATCACCTTCGTTTTCACCCAATGGTAAATTAGTATTATACGCATCAACCCGTGGCGATAACGGTGTACTCTATGTAGTATCGGTTGATGGGCAATCTAAACACCGACTATCAGACCAGTCCGGCGATATCCGCGAGCCCGTCTGGGGACCTTATAAACGCAAGCAGTAAACAGAAATCATTCGGAGCAGGGTGAGTATGAAAAGTAATGTAATGTTAGTAAAACTACCGGTGTTGGCGCTGATAGCGATTTTGATGACCGCTTGTCAAACCACGGGTGAAGAATTAGAGAATGATTCGGCACCTATCGATGACCAGTCTCAGGTTGACGGTAGTAGTGGTTCGCTGGATACTACCGGATCCGATGCAAGTGGTCTTGAAGGTAGCGACGATACGATCCTGGCGCCGATCGTGGAAGAGCAGATGAGTGCCCGGGAAATGCTCGATGAGCCCGGTTCACCGCTAGGCAACCGGACAATATATTTCGACTTTGACAGTGCTAAAATTAGCGATGAATCGTTGGCACTGCTCGAAACACATGGTAATTTTGTTGCTGGTAATGGCGATGTCAGTGTTCGCCTCGAAGGTCACACCGACGAACGCGGCAGTCGAGAATATAATATTGCACTCGGAGACAGACGGGCTCAGTCAGTGCGTCGGGTATTATTGTTTCAGGGCGCTTCGGTTGACCAACTCGATACTGTTAGCTACGGTGAAGAAAAACCGGCTCTATTAGGCCACGACGAAACTGCCTGGGGTAAGAATCGACGGGTCGAACTTGTCTATAAAATCAATTAAATCATGAAACTACAACTCAAGAACAATTGCAGGTATTTGTGGGTCGGTGCCGTGCTGGTATCGTCGTTAACTCCCCTGACTGCCAATAGTCAAAGCCAGGCACTAACGCCGGAGCAATTAACTCAACAGGTTCGAGTGTTGGGTGAACGCAGTCAGAACACTGCCAGCGCCCTGAAAAGCATACAACTGGATGTAACAAAAATGGGGCGGCTCATTGATAACAGGGCCATGGTTGAACTCATGCAGAGTGTTGAGGATCTCGGTTCCGAAATCAGCCAGATGCGCGGTGAGCTCGAACAACAAACGCACGATATCAGCCAGATAAAAAAACGGCAGCGTGAACTTTACCTCGATATAGACCGCCGGCTTCGGGTTCTCGAGAGCAGCGCTACCGCACGGGCTCCCGCCACAGCACCAGTCGAAGTGCCAGGATTAAGCGAGACAACCGAACCCGCACAGGCTGAAACTGAAACATCAGGTGTTGATACCGGGGTTGTAGACGGTAGTTCAAGCGGTTTAATCGCCGACACCAGTACCACTATAAATACTGAATCAACTGGCAGCTCGGGGTCACAAATTTTAACCACTTCCAGCGAAGAACAGGCCGCCTATCAGGCCGCATTTGATACTTTGAAAGAAGGTCGCTACAAGAAGGCCAAAACTGAGTTAAAAAGTTTTCTCAACAAGTACCCCGACAGCAGTTTTGCCGGAAATGCGCAATACTGGCTCGGCGAAGCTAATTATGTAACGCGCGAATTTGATCAGGGTATTATTGAATTCGAACACGTATTATCGCGTTATCCGAGTAGTTCAAAAGTTCCCGATGCTATGCTCAAACTGGGATATACCTATTACGAACAAAAGCAGTTTAACAAGGCTAAAATAATGTTGAACGAATTGCGAAAGCGTTACCCTAAAGCTACCGCTGCGCGTCTGGCCAGTAAGCGACTGGATCGTATGCGTAAGGAAGGGCACTAGCTACTGCACCTTACCACTGGGCCTCCTGCCCAAATCCCACATTCCCTGTGGCCGGTATTTTTTCAAATTCAGTTTACTGAGTAGCCGTACCATCGGCGGGTGCAACCTTCTGTGGTGTCATCTTCGCCATTTCTTTATACCATTTTTCGTAAACTGCCGGCGTCATCATCCCACCCATCAATTTGGAATAGGTGTTCGGATCCATTGATTGCGTCATGGCGCCCATATAGGCGTTCGGGTTCATCAGGGGCATATAGGTAGCTGGGTTAGCCATTTGCATCCAGGACATTGGGTTCATACGTTGTTGCATCGCCTGCGGTGACATGATGTAAGCGTATGTCGCCGGATTGAACCAGTTTTGAGGATTCATCATCATTGATGCACCCAGTTGACCACTGCCCGGTCCACCGGCGCCCATACCGCCCATACCACCCATCATACTCATCGGATTCATCATGCCGCCCATCATGCCCATCGGGTTCATCATCGGCCCCATCATGCTCATTGGCGCCATCATCATCGGCATCATGGTCATTGGATTCATCATACCCATGGGGTTCATCATGGACATCGGGTTAGTTATGCCCGTGGTTCCGCTAGCAGCAGGATTGCCCATGTTCATCATCTGGGACATCATTTTAGACCAGTCCTGCGCTACATTGGCTGTGTTAGTGGGTGTGGTGGTCGTCTCAGCCGCCTGCACGCTAGCAAGCGATATAGCGATCAACATTAATGCAGTGCTGATTTGGGTAAAAATCTTCATAGGAAATTCCTCGTCTTCTGGTGGATAGTTAAATGTCGTGATTCTGAACCTATATTATAAAACTTTAATATACTTATTTTCTTCTAGGCTGAATGGGTATGAAACCTACAATAAACTACCCACATGTGAGGGTTTTGCCGTCTAGTTAGGAAACGTTAATATGACAACCAAAAATTATGTCAATCAATAATTACTGATTCTTTGACGGATATTTTTGAAACTGTATGCATACGCTTTTTTCACGAGCCTATCCCAAGCGAGATAGCACTACTTTCATATTGGGTAATTTTGTTCTGATGGCGGTTGAGATATGGTCTTGCCATGCAGTGAGTTCTGCGATGCCCACACCTGGTTGGTAATAGCGCAGCATTTTTTTACACAGATTGATGAGGAATGAATTCGATGGCCGATTTTAACGAAAAACTGGATGCCAGTGGTTTGAATTGCCCGCTACCGATTTTAAAGGCTAAGAAAAAACTAAATGACCTCGAAACAGGCCAGATTCTTTATATCGTGGCAACCGATCCCGGATCAGTGAAAGACTTTGATGCGTTCTGCAAGCAAACCGGTCATAGCTTACTGGAAAGTACAGAGGCCGAAGGCAAGTATCATTACTACATCCAGAAAGCATAGTCTGGGCAGATTCGCTGTCTGAGCCTGTTCCGTCAACTAGCTAATTTACCGGGAGGCATTATGTCAGAGAAAAAACTGGCGATTATCGCTACCAAGGGCACCCTCGATTGGGCTTATCCACCTTTTATCCTGGCGTCGACTGCGGCAGCGCTTGGATATGAAACCCAAATATTTTTCACCTTTTATGGCCTGCAGTTACTGAAGAAAGATCCCAATCTTCAAGTTTCCCCATTGGGCAATCCCGGTATGCCGATGCCGATGGGCATGGATAAATGGTTTCCGGTAATCGGCACGGCGATTCCGGGCATGCAGTCCATCATGAGTAGCATGATGAAAGCCAAAATGAAAAAGAAAGGTGTTGCCAGTATCGAAGACTTGCGCAGCCTTTGTGTCGAAGCCGAAGTGAAACTGATTGCCTGCCAGATGACCGTCGATCTATTTGATATGGATAGTAGCGATTTTATCGATGGCATCGATTACGCCGGTGCAGCAACCTTTTTCGAATTTGCCGGTGAGTCGGATATCAACCTGTTTATTTAATCTGGGTGGTGGCAATACTGCGATACAGCGGTGGGCAAAATTATAATTACGTTGATAGCAGGTAAAAAGGCATCACCGCAGTAAAAGGGACTGCAGGATTATGTTGTGTCAGTGATTCAACCTTTTTAACAGATAAAAATGCATATCATATGCTGGAGGAGTGAGAGATGAACCTTTTTAAAACAACGATGCTGGTAGCGATTGCAGGTATTAGCATCAGTACATCGGTATTAGCTACGAATGGATATTTTACTCATGGAATCGGTGTTAAAGACAAAGGCCTGGCGGGTGCCGGTGTGGCCTATTCGACTGATGCCCTGGCTGCGGGTACGAACCCTGCGGGCATGGTTGGGCTGGGAGACCGGCAGGATATAGGTGGCGCTTTATTTGCGCCGATGCGGAGTTATTCCTCGACAGGTACGCCTTCGGCACCAGCAGGCGCTCCCTGTGGCCCCTGTCCTTTCAGCATTGGTACGGGAAATCAGGCTATCGACAGTGATAACGAAGCTTTTCTGATACCTCAATTTGGCCAGAACTGGATGCTGGATAGTGAGAGTGCCATTGGCCTGTCGATTTATGGTAACGGTGGAATGAACACCGAGTACCAGGGGGGGAGCGCGATTCTCGGTCCGAACCCGGCCACAAGCACGAACTTTGAATCGCCTGGTACCTTCGGTAACGGTAAAGCGGGTGTCGATCTGGCGCAATTGTTTATTTCGACTACCTATTCCCAGAAAATTTCCGAAAATGCCTCGTGGGGGGTGGGCGGTATCGTTGTTTACCAGACTTTCGAAGCAACAGGTCTGGGTAACTTTGCGCCATTTTCTTCTGACCCCACCAAGTTATCCAACAATGGTACCGATACTTCTACTGGAATCGGTATCCGCCTCGGTGTACAGGGGGAGATATCGCCGGGGGTAACTCTGGGCGCTTCTTTTCAACCTAAAATCGATATGGGTGAATTCGATAAATATTCTGGGCTGTTTGCAGAAAAAGGAGACTTTGATATTCCATCGAATCTCACGGTTGGCCTGGCCTGGCAGATCAGCGATGAACGCGTATTTCTGGTCGATATACAGCAAATCAACTATGAAGATGTCGCTGCCGTTTCAAATAGCATTACTCCTTTAACCGATGGAAGTTGTGGGCCAACGTCGGTATCTGGTTGCCTGGGCGGTTCCAACGGCGCCGGTTTCGGTTGGCAAGATATGACCGTGGTCAAGCTCGGTTATGAATGGAAAACCAGCGATCAATGGATTTGGCGTTTCGGCTATAGTACAACCGATCAACCCATTCCCAATAAAGAAGTTGTGTTCAATATTCTCGCGCCCGGTGTTGTCGAAGACCACCTCACTTTTGGATTTACCCGCATGATCGATAGCAGCAGCGAATTTAACTTCGCCTTAATGTACGCCCCTAATGTAGATGTTAAAGGTAGTAACACTTTCGATCCGGCGCAGACCATTGCGATCGACATGGATCAATACGAAATAGCAGCGGGTTATAGCCGGAGCTTTTAGTGGAGTTAGATTTATATAGCCAGTATCTGGTCTGGTTTTTTGTCATTGCGCTGGTTTTCGGTGCTTTGGCAAATAAGGCCAATTTCTGCACCATGGGTGCGGTTGCTGACTGGGCCAATTTCGGTGATTTAAATCGTATGCGCTCGTGGGTGCTGGCGATTGCCTTCACTGTTATCGGTGTGGCTGTGTTGGAATATCTCGGCATCATAGACATGAGTCTGACAACCAGCAACGATACCTCGACACCGCCTTACCGTTTTAGCAATTTTGTCTGGTTACGGCATCTGGTCGGTGGTGTCATGTTTGGTATCGGTATGTCTCTGGCCAGTGGGTGCGGCAATAAAACACTGGTTCGCATCGGCGAAGGCAATCTGAAATCACTGGTTGTGTTGTTGATGATTACCGCCGGCGCTTCGTTGATGTTTTTCACCAATTTTGATTACAACGTTTTCCTGCAATGGATGAATCCTCTTAGTATCGATTTCGCTGCGAATGGCGCCAGCGGTCAGGATGTCGCCAGTGTTATCGCGGTAACCGCCAATATCGAAGATACAGACTTGCTGCGCTTGCTGGTGCCTCTCAGCGTTGGCGGTATACAGTTAATCTGGGTATTTATGTCCGCCGATTTTCGACAACAGGGACTTCTAATATTTACCGGCTTCGTTATAGGCGGTCTGGTATTACTGGGTTGGTATTTGACCGCCGGCCCGGATGGTCTGGTCTTGATTGAGGAAATTGAATTCATGGACGAACCACCTTATGCATCGGGTGCGCAATCGGTAACATTCATCGGCCCGACTGCCCATCTCGCGCAGTATATATATCGTGGTTTCGAGTATAGCTATTTGTCTTTGGGCATCATTTTATTATTTGGCGTGGTGACGGGTTCCTTTTTATATACGCTTTTTTTTCGTCGAATCCGCATCGAATGGTTCCACACCTGGGATGATTTTTTTCGACATGTTTTCGGCGGATTGTCAATGGGTATCGGTGGTGTGCTTGCGCTGGGTTGTACCATAGGGCAGGGTATAGGCGGGTTTTCGACGATGGCGCTGGGTTCCTTTGTTTCCGTTGCCGGAATTGTGGTATCCGCCATGATGACAATGAAGTTTCAATATTACCGCATGGCCCATGAACAAAGTTCGAGCTTTGACGCGATCGTGACCGTACTCGCCGATATGCATTTTCTGCCCGGTCGATTCCGCAGGCTGGAAGATCTGTAACTAATTGATTGACCTGTCACTATAGCTGGCGGGCGACTGTAAAAATAAAAGAGGAAGCGCATGCTATTACGACGTTACATCGGCCTGTTAATTGTTGCATTGTCTCTGATGGGACCGGTACAGGCTCAAAACCCAACACCAACCGTTGCCGTTAATCCTCTGTTCGCCATGCAGCAAAACTGGATGAATTTTCAGTGGATGAACATGATGGCGCAACATTTTATGAGTCTGCCGATGGACGAGGCAACACGTTTCGGTGTGCTCGACGCCATGTTGAGAGCCGCCAACACTAATATGTTGCTCGGCATGGTTGATGGCGCCAATACCTCGGTAGAAAAAGTCCCGGCTCTGGCAATTCCGATGTTCCCGGCACAGTCAAAGCAAAACTTTGAGGCGAATACGGTATCGGGTGTTCTTTCGGACGAGGCCAAACGCAATCTCTATCAAACCATGATGATGATGAGTCCGCTATCGATGCGCGATATGATTTCGATTATGGCCGACAAAATGGAAGTGGCTGAAGATGTTTCCTTCGACGATGCGGTAGAGGCGATGAAATTGCGCGCTAACGAAGTAAATTTCAAATTCGTAGGCCACAGTCCGTTATATAAAGATATTGAAGCTATTTCAGGTCAGCCAAGCCCACGAGTTGAGATATTCCATTTTTGTGACGCCATGGTGGCGCGTCGTATTCTCGATTACGCCCCGGAGTTTGTCGTCTATCTGCCCTGTCGTATTGCCTTGCTGGAAGATGCCAAAGGCAAACTCTGGGTGATGACGCTGGACTGGAATGTCAACTGGCTGAATTTTTCGCAAAATCCGAATAGCGTACTCGACCAGAAACTACGGGAAGAAGCTGAGCGTATAAGAACTGCTTTGCATTACATCATGGAAGGCGCCGCCACGGGCGACTTTTAAAGGTAAAAAATATGAAAATTAAACATGTATGCGCCTGCTTATTAATGGTGATGGCGTCGAACACGCTCTATGCCGATACCACAAAGAGTAAGCCGGTTGAACAGTCTCCAGCGATGCAAAAAGCGATGGATCCAAAAGTCTGGCAAACGTTGATGAGCAGTATCATGGGTGGCCAACTGCAAATGCAAAATATGAATGCCGGTTGTCTGGCCTGTCATAATCAGCAAGAACTGGAAAAACTCAATGCGCACCAGAATTCGGCCTTGCAAATGCCGAATACCATAATGAATCACCTGCCAACTTTGCCGGCTAATCCGATGATGGGGATGAACCCGATGATGGGCATGAACCCAATGATGGGGATGAACCCGATGATGGGGATGAACCCGATGATGGGCATGAACCCGA
>CAZYYM010000011.1:49153-52963 GCA_964651385.1 uncultured Gammaproteobacteria bacterium
ATGAATCCGATGATGGGAATGAATCCGATGATGGGAATGAGCCCGATGATGGGTATGAATCCGATGATGGGAATGAGCCCGATGATGGGTATGATTCCGATGATGGGAATGAACTCCGGTCAAGTTACGCAACCGCAACTACCAGCCATCCAGCAGGGTGCCCAGCCTTTACTGATGGATCCCAATCAGTATCGACAATATTATCAACAATGGCGCGATATGATGTCGAAGATGAACAACCTGCCGAAAGCGAATACTCAATAAGTACAGCGATCCGGTCCGGGTTAGAGTTTGGAGGGAAAAAATTCAGATCCGGATTCGACGAATAAATCCCACAGCGCCTGCGATGATGGCAGAAGTCGCTTTTTCTCGTTGCGTACCACAAACCAGAATCGGTCATCGGGCAGACCTTCGATATCGAGAGTTGTCAGACGTTTGTCTTTTAACTCTGCGGCGACCGTATGACTCGAAATCAGGGCAATGCCAAGCCCGGCCATGACCGCTTGTTTAATGGTTTCGTTGCTGCCGAATTCGAGCGCGGACTGAGGATCGATACCCGCATTGGCGAGTAACTGGTCGGCCATTTCCCGCGTCCCAGAACCGGGCTCACGAAGCAGAAATGCATCGGTACCGAGGTCCGCCAGTTTAACATTCTCCAGTTGAGACAACGGGTGGTTCGGTGCTGCGATAATGACCTGAGGGTGAGGGCCAATACACTGACTTTCGACTTCGAAATTTGTCGGCGGACGACCACTGATGACAAAATCGAGTTCGAGATTTTCCAGCGACGAAACAATTGATTCGCGATTTCCGACCTGAAGCTGGATTTTTACCTTCGGGTGTAGACGCTTAAAGGCCGCTAGTACCATAGGCACGAAGTACTTGGCCGTACTAACCACGCCGATCGAGATATAACCACTGTCGACACCGCGCAGGGCATCGAGAGTCTGATCGCATTCACGCAATAGACGTTCGATACGCATGGCGATGTCTAGCACTCCGTGACCGGCGTGGGTTAACTCAAAGCGTTGCTCTACTCGTTCAAACAGGGGGATACCTGCCGTTTTTTCAAGCTCACGTAATTGCAGGGAAACCGCTGGTGGTGTCAGATTTAAGTGGCGTGCAGCGGCGGAGATTGTGCCGTTTTCGGCAATTGCGATAAAACCGCGAAGTTGACGCAGGGTTGTGAGCCGCATCCAATAAGAAACTTTTTCTTTCATTACCGGAAAGGTAATTAAACTTTACTTAAATTGCAAATTAAAACAGCATGTACCTGGTGTCCTATATTGCATGAGGAATCAGCGGGACGAGTAACAGTCATATGCAAGGCGTCATTCGTAGGGAATGGCATGCCCTTTTTAAGAATGCCAACGCAGCAGATGGCTGTTTCAAGCGGATGTTTTAACAGACAATAAAATAGAGCAGCTAACAATAAGTTTGCGGAGGAACAATGGTCAAAGAGAATGAAATAGTGATGTCGTCATTCGCAATTGACAGTGATGATGATAGTCGTTTACTTACCGACGTGGAACAAGGTAATAGCACAACACTAGTTGACAGAAACCGGCTCGTTCCCTCTACTTCTGCCGTTTATTCACTGTTTAGCGAAAATAATTTACTTTTAAATCAGGACTAAACCATGTCTGAAAAACATCCCATTATATCGATAACAGGATCATCCGGTGCAGGGACCTCTACAATCAAGCATATCTTTGAGTATTTGTTTTTCCGCGAAGGTGTCAACGCCTGCTATATCGAAGGTGATGCATTTCATCGATATAATCGTCTGGAAATGAAAGAGGCGATGATGGAGGCGGGGGAAGAGGGCGACCATAATTTTAGCCACTTCGGTCCCAAGGCTAACCTGTTTGATGAACTTGAAGCGGTATTCAGGAACTATAGCGAAAACGGTAGTGGCAAAACCCGTCATTATGTTCACAATGAGGAGGAAGCAGTAAAATACGATGCGCCACCGGGAGAATTTACAGATTGGGAGCCACTTCCCGATGAAACCGATTTATTGTTTTATGAAGGTTTACACGGTGCCGTCAAAACTGACCATGTCGATATCGCTCAACATGCTGACCTGAAAATCGGTGTGGTACCGGTGACGAACCTCGAATGGATTCAGAAAATTCACCGCGACAAATCAGCCCGGGGTTACAGCACCGAAGCAGTTACCGATACCATACTACGCCGAATGCCCGATTATATAAACTATATCTGTCCACAGTTCACGCATACCGATATTAACTTTCAACGCGTGCCGACCGTGGATACCTCTAATCCGTTCATCGCGCGTTGGGTTCCGACGCCGGATGAATCCATGGTCGTTATACGTTTTGCCAAACCTCGCGGCATCAACTTCCCTTACCTGGTATCGATGATTCACGACAGCTATATGTCACGCGCTAATACTATCATCGTACCTGGCGGCAAGATGGATATCGCCATGCAATTGATATTCACGCCAATGGTCATGCGCCTGGTAGAAAAAAAGCGAAAATTGAAATAATTCCCGAATTGTAAACTGAGTTGGCGTTCAAAAACCACCCTGGGAGTATAAATGTAAAAATTCCGCTGAAGTCAGCGGAATTGCGCATGAATTCGGTATCTTTGTCGAAGGCTATCCGGGTTGCATCGGTTCGCTCGAAACCGGGCAAGGTGAAAAGGGGCAGCTATGGGTCCGAGGGCAGGTTCCGTGAAGTCGAGCAGAAAGATAGCAGACAATTGATCCACGCAAGTTTTTAACACCGGCGATGAAGGCAATGGAAGACCTGGTACGTGATCGATACGAGCAATTTGGAACGGCCAGAAAAGCCCCTAAAATCAGAGCTATTTCTTTATCTGAAATGGCAACCAAGCTATAAGAGCGGCGCTTTAAATCCGCAAATTGTCTAAGTCAGCAAAGCCAGCTAGAACTGCTACACCCTGGCCAAAAATTCGCTTGAAATCGGTACGGGGATCGGTATCATTCGCCGTTCTTTTCCCGGGGCCGTTAGCTCAGCTGGTAGAGCAGTTGACTTTTAATCAATTGGTCGGGCGTTCGAATCGCCCACGGCCCACCATATTTTCCCTAAGCCCATGAAACCCATGGGCTTTTTCTTTGGGGGAACCATTGACTAAATATCAATGGGTCGGTGGCATTAGGTTAACATGCTGTTTTTCCATACAGACAATGCCTTTTCTACTCTGTATACTATTCCCATGGATATACAGTCACTAAGTACTCCTGAACGCATACTTCTGGCAGAAGAGTTGTGGGACAGTGTCCGCTCGAAGTCTGACGAAATAGAAGTCAATCCTGAACAGATTGAATTATTGGAAAGCAGACTGACAGCTTTGGCGTCTGATGGCGACTATGGAGATACCTGGGAAAACGTCAAAAAACGTGTACTCGCTAGATAGTGGTTAATTACACTTTATCCATTCGGAAGGAGGCCGAAGCGGATATTGCCGAAGCTTACCAATATTACGAAAGTTGTCGAACAAATCTCGGATCAGATTTCGTACTTTGCATTGAAGAATCTATCGCAAGGATCCAGAAAAATCCAAAGCAGTACAAACGAATATACAAAAAAGTACACAGGGCGCTAGTGAGAAGATTTCCTTATGGCATCTACTATGTCGTAGATCAGGAAAGAATTTCAGTAATCGGCGTATTACATGCTAGGAAAAATCGGAACCACTGGCAGTCACGTTCATAGAGTTGTTTTCTCCAACTTAATATACGGGGCTCTCACAGGATAGGATATCAGTATCAAGGCTATGGACTTTTAATCAATTGGTCGGGCGTTCGAATCGCCCACG
>CAZYYM010000012.1:0-52825 GCA_964651385.1 uncultured Gammaproteobacteria bacterium
GGGTGCGCCAGCATCGTAATTTACTCATCGAAGGGCCGACCGGTACCGGTAAAACCTTCCTCGCTTGTGCGCTAGGAGAAAGCATCTGTGAACACGGCTTATCGGTTCGTTATTATCGAGCCAGCCGTCTGTTCGAGACCCTGACCATGGCACACGGCGATGGCAGCTTCGGAAAACTGTTAACGCAGTTAGCAAAAACCGATTGCCTAATCATCGACGATTGGGGACTAGATGTACTGTCTCAGCAACAAAGGAATGACTTGCTTGAGATTATGGAAGATCGGCATGGCCTGGGCGCAACACTAATCACCAGTCAATTACCGGTGCCACACTGGCATGAGGCGATAGGTGATCCAACCCTGGCCGATGCCATTTTGGATCGACTATTACACACCGCCACGAAGATACAACTCAAAGGAGAATCGATGCGAAAAAAACAGGCAATCGCTAACCAGGCGTGAACACTTTACGTTAATATATGACCACTGCAAGATGGAAGGGTGCAGGTGTTCACGCTTCGTAAAATTTGGTGTTCATAGTTACAGTAATACGCACTTTGCAACTCATTTATTAGAATCTGGTGCAGATATCCGTACTGTTCAGGATTTATTGGGTCATGCTGATGTGTCTACAACAATGATTTACACCCATGTGGTTGGACGAGGTGGTCAGGGTGTAAAAAGTCCCCTGGATAACCTGTCCTCAAAATATTAGCTGTTGATCTGTACTGCATCAATCAAGTTGAAACAGGAGGAATGGCCGCTTTAAATAATCAGATTTGGTAAAAATATTTGATGAACGACGCATCTTTATGCGTAAATATCTAAAGCCAATCAAAAAAGAAGAATAGTCCGCTTTGTCCATAATGCTGATATATGAAGTATCACTCTAATTTGACCGGTTGGCACTTACTTGCCAATGCCTACAATCTTTCGGTAACGGCCGCTTTATCAATATTTGAGACATAAAGGTTGTCACCCATTAGCCACTTCCGGTCAATTTCAGAAACCACAGTTATTTTCTTTTTTGGCCGAATGCTCAACACAGTTTGCTGGCCGCTTTAAGTAGAGCCGATTCAATCCGGCTTAAACGTATACAGTTTTTTCTGAGGAATAACTCCACGAACGCCGCCTTTTGGATTTTCAACATCACCTTTATAGCGCGGGATGACATGGATATGTAAATGAGGGATCGATTGTCCAGCCCAGATACCGACATTAATGCCAACATTGTAACCATCAGGTCTGAACTTTTCGTCAGCCATTTTTTTACCGTCGATGACGAGTTGCCATAATTCCTGTTGTTCTTCGGGGTTAATATCGAAATAATCCGCGAAGTGTCGATAGGGGATGACGAGAAAGTGACCTTCGCTGGCCGGATGGCGATCCCAGGCCGCGAAGCCGTATTTCCCTTCAATCATTATGCGTCGCCCGGGTTTGGTTAAGCAGAAACGACAGGCTTCGCCTTCGGCAAGTAGGGTTTGTTCCAGCATTTTACTAAAATTAATTGACTGAATTTATAGGTACCTGGCTGACGCCTTTGAGTTCGGGTGTGTCTTCGACTTTCCCGCCGTATTCGATTTCTTCGTCTGTCGCGTCACGCACCAGCAAAACTTCGAGGCGGAAGATGACCTCCCGACCGCAGAGCGGGTTATTCCCATCTATAGTTACGGATTTTGCATCGACCCGTGTAACCAGGAATGTCTTTGTTTGCCCCTGGTCGTTTTCCATTAGAATCGCAGTACCGACTTCGCGGTACTCTTCGGGTACATTCTGGATCTTGTCGACGATAACCAGGGATTCGTCGCGCGAACCGTATAATTGATTACAGTCGATTGGTACCTCGATCACTTCGCCAGCGGTTTTGCCTTTAAGTTCTTCCATCACCGCTGGTGCGAGTACTTCATTGGTGCCATGCACGTAGCCGAGCGGATATTCAACCTGTGTCAGTACCGCACCGGACTTCTGGTCTATCACCTTGTAGATCAATTCGACATATTTACCGTCGACTATCGTCTCTTCATTCATACCTGTGACCTTTAAAATATAGCAGCGGCAAAAATTTTCACATCACCCCGTTCGTAGCCGATGACCATACGCCCCAGCCATTCGCCCGCTTTTTTAGTGCTGCGTACTCTAAACAGGCAGGTGACATGTTCACCACGGCGTATAAAACCGAGAAAATCGTATTCGGCAGACAGGTTACGAGTCAGCTCACTTTTGGCAAATTGCTTACCAACTTCCACTTCATTGAGACCTAGCAGGAGGTCATAGGAAAAGTTTCGAATAAACTTACCATACTGGCCTTTATTGGAATACCTGATTAGATCGTCAAAGAATGCAAAGGCAATTTCCTTTAGTTCTTCGTCTGTTTTATCAATAATATTCATACGAATCCCGATTAAATTAATGGCGGATTATCGAAGAAAAAAAAGACCAACGCTATGTTGGTCTTTTTTAAATCATGGGCTGGTGATCCAACCTTAAATTAGCCGCGACTTACTTGCCTTCCTGGGCCTTTAGGTCAGCCAGTGCCTTGTCTTCGATATCTCCAACGAGGTGATAGAGCGGTGCTTTTTCCATGCTGTATTCGCCGCTCTCTGGATCACGTCGCGACACGGTTAATACATGCCAGTTCTCATCGTCGAGTTTCATCGCGTCACCGCGATAGTAGTAACCCGGCCAACGTGTTTCTTCACGGAACAGGGTATGCTGTACAACCGATTCAGATGCAAGATGGCGATGCTTGAGTTCCCATGCTCGTAACAGCTCATGGATATCTTTTGCCGCAACTTTTTCAAGATCTTCTTCGAGCAGCTTTAGTTTCTTCAGACCGATACACAAAAGCTTGTCGTTAGTCATATAGTTCACTGTAGCGCCACCGGCATATTCGTCCATGAGCTTCTGTAAGCGATCGAGACCCTGACGCGGGTTGATATAGTTAGGGTTTACATCACCGGCAACAATTTCATTACGATAAACCTTGTAATGTTCCATCGGCTTATATATTTCAGCCTTGCGACGATCGATTTGCTCCTGTGAAACGCGAATACCCTCAGCCTTACCATCATCAATATACTTGCAGGCAGCTTTGGCAGCTAGTCGACCTTCGGTAAACGAACCGGAAGAAAATGCATGTGGCGTACCGCCAACTGCATCTCCCGCGCCGAACAGACCTTCGACAGTAGTCATGCGATTGTAACCCCAGAAATATTCGTCCGGTGATACGTCTTCAGGACCGGAACACCAGGCACCACTACCAGTAGCATGTGAACCCATGACGTAGGGCTCAGAAGTCGTCAGTTCCGGGTTCTCGTACTTCGGATTAACATCAGTTGCGGCCCACAATACTGCCTGACCTACCGTCATTCCGAGGAAGTTATGCCAGCCGATCTCTTCGAGATGCGGATCCTGGAACGCTTCCATGGTGACCATGTGAATGGGACCCCGACCGGCATTGACCTCATTGATCAGGGCATGGTTACGCAGACAGGTCGGGATCGGCCGATGCGTCGCGTGAGACAGTTCGGGATCGAGGTATTCTTTACCAACTATCTTCTGTAGTTCGGGGAACCATTTCGATTCGTACTCTTCACCGTTACAATTTTGAGTATAGGTTTTCAGGTGCAGGAAGTAAGCACCTACCGGGCCGTAACCATCCTTGAATCGAGCCAGAACGATACGGTTTTCCATCTGCGTCATCTTGGCGCCGGCATTAATCATCAGGCCATAAGCTGAACCGGAAGACCAGGGTGCATACCAGACACGACCGGCGCCTTCACCGACCGAACGTGGTCTAAAGATGTTGGATGCTCCACCGGCACTAACGATAACCGCCTTTGATTTGAATACATGATAATCTCCGGTGCGTACGTTAAAGCCGACTGCACCAGCAACACGGTTTTCCTTGCTGTCATCCATCAGTAAATGGGTAACACAGATTCGATTGAATACCTTGTCAGCCGACTTCTTCGCTGCCTCGGCAACTATCGGCTTGTAGGACTCACCATGGATCATAATTTGCCAGCGGCCTTCGCGCAGGTAGGAACCGGATTTCGGATCGCGCATGATCGGCAGACCCCATTCCTCGAACTGATGCACGGTCGAGTCGACATGGCGTGCCATATCGAACAGTAGATCTTCACGCACCATGCCCATCAGGTCGATTCGCGCATAACGCACGTGATCTTCCGGGTTATTCTCACCGAATCGAGTGCCCATGTAGCAGTTGATCGCATAAAGCCCCTGGGCTACCGCACCGGATCGGTCGATGTTGGCCTTTTCGGCGATTACTATCTTCTTGTTTTTACCCCAGTAGCGTGCCTCAAATGCAGCACCAGTGCCACCGAGACCGGCCCCTGCAACAAGGATATCGATGTCGTCTTCTATAATAGTATTAGCCATTAGTAGTATACCCCTGCTTTCATTTCCAACCCGTTAGAATCGAGGGTATGGATATCATCTTCATCCATGCGAATATACTTTGGCTCGTTATATAATAATTGACTGTCGCGCATTTCCTGGCTTGGCTCGGGTGCATCCTTCAATTTTGGAATGCCGGTACCCCAGGGCTTTGTGGTGATAGGCGCCAGCAGATTCATGTCTGTCTCGCCATTGCGCGACTTGATCCGCCAGGCAATAACGCCTTTTTCTTCGTCACGAATCACTCGGACCGAGTGGCCCAAAGGCGCGAAGTCGGCATAACCTCGAACGTCGATAGCGTGGTGAGGGCAGGCTTTAACACATGAGTAACATTCCCAGCACATGTTTGGTTCGATATTGTATGCACGGCGTGTTATTGGGTCGATATGCATGATGTCCGAGGGGCAGATATCAACGCAATGTCCACAACCATCGCAACGCGTCATATATACAAATGTAGGCATAGTATTTCTCTTTCTTTTATTATCGGTAAATTACAGATTTAGTAATGGTTTGGAGATTCCCGCTTGATACCAAGCCCCATATCGGGTGGTGTACGCCCCATATATTGGGGGATATCCGGATACTTTGCCTGTAAAGCAGAGTCCGTCAGTTCGCCCACGTCAGGCAGATTCTCTTGTGAGCCATCGGCCCTCGTGATTTTTTTCTGGTACGCGGCCGCCGGCTTGAAGAACATGTGTGCGAATTTTGACCACAACACCGTGGTAAATAGTAAGGTGCTGGCCAGGATAAAAATCGCGAACAGCAACATGCCACCGACCAAAGACCACAATAATGCGAAAGTAGCCATCATCAGCAAAGACAGGATGAACAGGTCAGCCCGGACCAGTTTATACCAGGGCTTTCCTTCGGAATTGACATCGCAGCGGATGAAGAACCAGAACCAATAGCCGCCGACACATATCATCAAAGCACCGATATGCCACAGAAACACCAGAATTTCAGGGGCCCCATCAGCTGGTGTCGGATAACCGAAAATCATGGTCGCCGTTGTGACAATAAAAATAATGAAACCATACATCGTCAATAAGTGTGACAAGCGACGTTTTGGATTAGCAAACTCGGATGAAGTCAGCACTTCACTGGTGAGGGTAGAGACAGCCAATGATACTTTTTCGCCGCCAGTTACAATACGTCGAGCAGATTTTTGAGCTCTCTGAGCATTCTCAAAGAAGTACTGCGCACTCTTTTTGTGAATCGTGTCGAGGATGGTGCCGCCAATCACCGCCAGAAACATCGCAACGACGTATATCTGCATATCCGCAGGACTTAGAAAATGTAACAAATCGTAGAAAGGATTGGCTATAGACATAGGATGCCCTTTTTTCTGTTTAATTCTAAAGGAGCCATGCTGATTAGTTTGCAGAAATAAATCAAATTAACATTCTTTGTTTTACCATTAACATATTTTATCCCTAATTGATCTCCCACCAGCTCTGAGCAGTGAGTATCGGCAAGTTTATGGAAACTATTGCCGTTTGCCAGTATCGCGCTGTAAGGCCGAATACTGAAAATTTCAAGTCTGATTCTTTGTATACAATTGAATTTTGCGTAGCATTTCACCAAAAAGTTTCGGATTCCCAGCAATGATCTGGCCATTCTCAAGATAATGTTCGTCGCCGTTGTAATCGCCGATCAAACCACCTGCTTCTCGTAATATTAACGCACCTGCTGCGACATCCCAGGATTGAAGTCCTGATTCCCAAAAACCATCAAGTCTGCCAGAAGCCACATAAGCCAGGTCCAATGCCGCCGAACCCGCGCGGCGGATATCACTAGCCGTTTTAAAAAACTCATTAAACAATAAGAGAAATTCGTCGAGTTGGTCGCGATGTTTGAATGGAAAACCAGTACCGAGTAATGCACCTTGAGTCGTTTTTATATTGGACACCCTGATGCGTCGATCATTTAAAGTCGCACCATCACCTCTACTGGCGGCAAATATTTCCTGCTTAAGCGGGTCATAAATGACGCCGTGTTGCAAGCGCCCATGGCGTTGACAGGCAATCGACACTGCAAAATGCGGAAATCCATGTAGATAATTTGTAGTGCCGTCAAGTGGGTCGACAATCCATCGATAGTCTTCGCTACCTTCGATTTCACCGGACTCTTCGGCGAGTATGCTGTGTTTCGGGTAAGCTTTAAGCAGGGTTTCGATGATACGTTCTTCGGCCTGTCTGTCTACTTCAGTGACGAAATCGTTGGGTGATTTGGTCTCAACCTTCAGATCCGCTAGCTTGTTCATTTTGCGTACTATAAAATCCCCTGCATTTCGGGCTGCTCGAACGGCAATATTTAACAAGGGTTGCATGGTGCCAGGGTCTACCGGGGCTGTGTTATAGTGGCGCGCAGTCTAACAAACGACTTTCTAATACACCAGAAATACGTGGTGAAGAAAACATGCCGGCCAATACTAAAAATTTAACCTCAATCGACCATATCGATATCGTCATGGTTGGCACGACACACCCGGGAAATATCGGAGCCGCAGCGAGAGCCATGCACAATATGTGCTTCACTAATCTGGTGCTGGTCGAACCACAGTGCCCGATTGGTGAAATTGCCTATGCTCGGTCTTCCGGAGCACACGGCATTCTGGATCAGCGTAGAACTGTTTCAACTTTACAGGACGCAATTGTAGATTGTCATCTGGTGATTGGTTTAACTGCGAGACAGCGATCGTTGCCCTGGCCCGAGCTCAGTCCTCGACAAATGAGTGAAGAAGTATTCAACAAAGGGTCTGATGTCCGAGTAGCACTGGTTTTTGGAAGGGAGCACTCGGGTTTAGCAAACAAAGAGTTAATGCTTTGTAATTATATGGTGTCTATCCCAACCAATCCGGAATTCAGTTCGCTTAATGTAGCTTCGGCTGTTCAGGTTGTGTGTTATGAAATCTATCAGCAATTTTTCGTTGAAAATACTATACTCAAAAAAGAAATCAAAATACCGGAAGAGCTGGCGACTGCAAATGACCTTTCGGGGTATTTCTCACACCTCGAACAGGTATTGCGTTCTACTGAATTTCTCGATTCCGACAATCCTGGGTTACTGATGCAACGTTTGCGGCGTTTATATCAGCGTGTTGATTTGAGTAAAACAGAAGTGAATATATTGCGCGGGATTCTGAGCTCGGTAGAGAAATACAGAACCTGATGGTTACAATTCGTTACATAACCTTACTTTACCGAAAAGCTTCAGTTACACAAACTGCATAAAATGTTCCTCGTCAACAATGAACAATATGGAACAAACGAATGAATAAATCCAAAAAATCTTTAATCGCAATAGCTATGCTACTGGGCGTCAGTGGTGGCGTTTTCGCCTTTGGGAAACACAATCTGTGGGGTATAAGCCCTGAAGATAAGGCTGATTTCGTGACCGGGCAAGTGACGAAAAAACTCGACCTGAATGAATCGCAGCAACAAAACCTTGAGATGCTAGCGGGCCATGTTCTGTCGTTGATGAAAGAGATGCGAGCAGATAAGGAAATCCATAAGGTTCAGATTGTGAAAATGTTAGCGGAACCGATTCTTGATCAAGCCAGGGCATTGCAAATGATCCATGCAAAGACTCGACAGATTAATGAAAAGGCGCCCGCTGTCATCGCTTCTCTGGCGGTTTTCCTGGACTCTCTCGAGGCTAATCAGAAGTCTCAGCTGCAGTCTTTTGTCTCAAAAGGCATTCATCAACGGCATAAACATTGGGAGGACGATCTCGATTAGGCAATCGCTCAGTTAAAGGGCTGCATGCAGATAGATGTAGCTCTATTCCTGAGTAAATTGTTTAATCATTTCAAGCTATCGTTAAATCAAAATGACTCGAAATTTGCTAATCATAGATGATGACGAAAAAATGGCTGATCCGTTGCGGCGATACCTCAGCCGATATGATTTTCGACTGGAAAATGAAGCGCGTCCTTTGGAGGCTATCAAACTTTTGCAAAGCGAATCTTTTGATCTCATTATACTCGATATAATGTTGCCACAAATCGACGGTTTCGAAACCTGTCGACGCATACGAAAAGTCAGCAATATACCGATTATTATGCTGACAGCCCGAGGAGAAGTGATGGATCGAGTTGTTGGTCTGGAATTGGGCGCTGACGATTACCTGCCTAAGCCATTTGAACCACGAGAGCTGGTGGCGCGCATTCAAAATATCCTGAAACGAAGTAGAAATTCGCATCCCTTACAGGTGTATCAAATTGATGGTTTAAGGATTGATCTTGGGCTGATGCGGGTTGATAAGGATGGTCAGGGTATAGATATAACATCTCAGGAATTTGAACTGTTAGCCTTATTAATAAAGCATCAGGATAAAGTCTTCAGCCGGGACGAAATTATGCAGGCACTAAAGGGTATTGATGCCGACATTTATAGTCGCGCTATCGATGTACTGGTGAGTCGGCTACGCCACAAACTACAACGTAGCGAATTGATTCGAACCGTTCGAGGCAGTGGTTACCAGTTTGTATTGCGCTGATGCTTAGACGCATTAGACACTATTTAACTGATCAATATCAAAGTCTGATCTTCAGGATATTATTGTATTTTGTACTATCTGCGATGGCTGTCGCTTTCGTGGTCGGTTGGAGCTTTTTGAATCGCATCAAACCGCATTTTAACAATGAAATTCTACCTAACCTATCACAGTATATTCAGTACATTGTACTCGATATCGGTTCTCCGCCCGATCTCAATAAGGCCAGGTCACTGACGGACAAATTGCCCTTCCAGATGCGAATTGAGGGACCTGATATTAATTGGTCATCCTCGCCTGGATTACATACAATCGATACTTATCGTTTCAGTCCGGCACCGTATCCCTACCAGAACTATTCGGTGAGTCGCCAAGAACGGTATCATTATATAACGCTATATAAAGGTAAGTATCAATATCTATTTGCCGTTAAGAATAGTTTCAAAAGTGGTTCGAGTTATCGACACTGGTTATTATTCGCTTTGCTCGCCAGTATTTTATTGATGCTATATCTCTCAATTCGCCGATTGTTCTCCCCGATTCGTGAAATTTCTCAGCATTTGAAGAAAATTGGAACCGGACAACTCGATCTGCCCATCGAAATAAAGGGAACCGGTGAGCTAGTCCAACTTGCACAGGGTATCAACGATATGACGGTCGATATTCAGTCTATGCTGGAAAACAAGGCCGGTCTTCTCCTCGCTATCAGCCACGAGTTACGATCACCAATGACCCGCATGCGCATTAATCTGGAATTACTCGATGACGAGGATAAACGGCTGGTATTAATACAGGATCTGCGGGAAATGGAGGAGTTGGTAGCCGCTATTCTTGAATCAGAACGGCTTAACAAGCGCCAGGCGAAGTTAAATCGATGCCATTTCGATATCGCTGAACTGGTGAATTCGGTCATCGAACAGCATTTTTCGTCTTTTTTAATCAGTAAAGACTTGCCATCAATTATGGTTAATCTTGATGCAACTAGAATAAAGCTACTGGCTAGAAATTTGCTCGACAATGCCTGTCGATATTCATTGGGAACTGGTAAGGCTGTTGAGGTCAAGCTTCGATGTGAAGAGAACTCCCTTGTTTTTATTGTAGTTGATCGGGGACCTGGAGTTGCAGCTGAAGATCTGACCCATCTGACCGAGCCTTTTTATCGCACGGACGGCGCCAGACAGCGAAAAACAGGTGGTTATGGACTCGGTTTATACCTCTGTCGTTTAATCGCCGAGGCCCATGACGGGGAACTGCATTTGGAATCAGAATTAGGTCGGGGTATGGCCGTGGTAGTACGAATACCAATGTCATAATCGAATTTTTGTTATTGTTTCAGGCTATTTACCGGGCGGGTAAAATATTCATGGCTTAATAGTTGACCATTTTAGTCAGGATTGTATACTTTACCCGACTCGTGCCAGAAATTTCCTCCCATGCGTTTATCTACAAAAAGTCGTTATGCCGTCACTTCCTTACTCGATATGGTAATGCATTCAGAGCACGGGCCTGTATCATTGGCAGATATTTCCTCGCGTCAGGGTATATCCCTGTCTTATCTCGAACAATTGTTCGCGAAAATGCGCCGAAATAAACTGGTTGTAAGTACGCGTGGACCAGGTGGCGGCTATAGTCTGGGTGGTGAGCCGAAAAATATTTGCATAGCAGACATCATCAGTGCTGTTGATGAGGAAATGCAGGTAACCAATAAAGACGTGCTTGAAGGCGCCACCGATTTCGAGCCTTGCCTCACTGAACAATTGTGGGAGGAGTTGAGTGAACAAATCCAGGACTATCTGACGACCATTTCCCTCGCCGATATGATGGAGAACGAAGAAGTTAAATCGCTCTCCTTGCATCATGATTTACGTCACATGGAAGAAAATCGGATATAAAATGATATGAGCGGTTATTTCGACCATAATGCAACCTCGCCGCTGCATCCGCAAGTGCTGGATGCGATGATGCCTTATCTGCGCGGTCCGGTTGCCAACGCATCGAGCTTGCATAGCGCCGGTAGAATGGCGCGTTCAGCCATCGAAAGCGCTCGCAACCAGCTGGCGAAATTATTGAATGCTCAGCCCGAGTCGGTGATTTTCACGTCAGGTGGATCGGAAGCAAATAACCTGCTACTAAAAGGAATGATTGATCTCGACGATGCCAGGCCGATTATAAGCACACCAATTGAACACCCCAGTATAATCGAACCACTAAGACAGCTCGAACAACTGGGGCAGAAGGTATTATATTTACCTGTCGATAAAAACGGAGTGGTCGATCTTGAACAGGCCGGAAGGATATTACCGGAGAGCCAGCCGAAATTGCTTTCGGTCATGCTCGCGAATAACGAAACCGGTGTGTTGCAACCCGTCAAGGCCCTGGCCGAAATGTTGGCAGGGGAGGATTGCCTGGTACATACCGATGCGACTCAGATGGTCGGTAAGTTAAGGGTTGATATGAAACAATTAGGTGTCGACGCACTGACATTATCTGCACATAAATTACAAGGTCCGCAAGGTATCGGCGCGCTGCTATGTCGGCAAAAACCCAGGCAAGTATTAATCAGTGGTGGGGCGCAGGAAAAATATCGCCGTGCCGGAACAGAAAGCGTTGCTTCCATTGTTGGACTGGGGAAAGCGGCCGAGCTGGCAGGCCTTGAAATCGTCCACAAACGCTACCATTTAGAACAATTGAGGCAGGTGCTGGAATCTCGTTTGTCGTCGATTCCAGGTACGGTGATTTTCGGGCAATTGATGGATCGACTGCCTAATACAACTTATTTTTCGATTCCTTATTATCACGGTGAAACTTTGTTAATGGAACTGGATAGGTCGGGATTTGCTCTGGCCAGTGGCTCTGCTTGCCATAGCGAAGTCACGCGTGCCAGCCATGTCCTTGAAGCCATGGGCATGGAAGAGTCTGTCGCTCTAAACGCGGTACGGGCGAGCCTGGGGATAGACAATAATTTGCAGGAAATTGACGCGCTGGCAAGCAAAATAGAAGCATTGGTAAACAAGCTGCCCGCGATTATTCGACAGGCAGCGGTATAACGAGGTTTATTATGTCGATTCAATTGACAGAAGTAGCAGCAACACGTGTACAGAAATTTCTGGCCAACCGTGGCAAAGGAATCGGATTACGCCTGGGCATAAAAACCACGGGCTGCTCTGGCATGGCTTATGTACTTGAGTTTGTCGATGAGTTACAAAGTGATGATCAGGTCTTTGAAAGCCGGGGTGTCAAGGTAGTGGTTGATCCGAAGAGTCTTATATTTCTCGATGGCACCGAAGTGGATTTTGGTAAAGAAGGGCTTAACGAAGGCTTTCAATTTAAAAATCCTAATGCAAAAGATGCCTGTGGTTGTGGAGAAAGTTTTACTGTTTGATTCGGAAAAACTTCGTTAAAACTATGCAGGCACTTGATTTTAATAAAAATTATTTTGAACTATTCGATATCGAATCTATTTTCGAAATCGACACAAATGCATTGCACAGTTACCAGCAACAGCTCCTCGCAAGGTTTCATCCAGATCGTTTTGTCACAGCGAGTGAACAGGAAAAACGCCTGTCTGTACAACAGGCTTCCTGGATCAATGATGCCTATCAAACATTAAGTAATCCGGTTAAAAGGGCGCGGTATCTACTCAAAATTTCGGGCCTGGACGTTAATGATGAAAACGAGACAACATCTGATGCTGAATTTTTGATGGAGCAAATGACGCTAAGAGAGCATCTGGATCGTTGTCGTGACGATGAAAATCCTCTAGAGAAATGTAACCAGATTGGAGCCAGTCTGTGGAATCGGGCACGACAATTATCTGAAGAATTTGTACAGGGTTTTGAATCCGGTGATTTTAACGCCGCTCAAATGACCAGCAGGAAGATGCAATTCATCCAACGCATTCAGGAGCAGGTTGCCGAACTGCAATTTGAGCTTGAAGAAGAACTCGGCTAGAGGCCTCAATGTCACTGTTACAAATTGCCGAACCCGGTCAGTCGTCCGCGCCACATCAGCATCGATTTTCAGCAGGCATTGATCTTGGTACTACTAATTCTTTAGTGGCTACTGTTCGAAGCGGCGAAGCAGGGACGCTTGCTGATGACCTGGGTCAGGTGTTGCTCCCTTCGATAGTGCATTACGGTATTAACCCGCCATTGGTTGGAGAATCAGCCAGACAAATGCAGGTTTCGGACCCTTTCAATACATTGGTTTCCATCAAACGTTTGATGGGTCGAGGAATCGACGAACTCAGGCATCTAGGCGAAGTATTACCTTATATAATAGATACAAGTGATAATTCTACCGTGCCAAAAATTAAGACAGCGGTCGGAAATATCAGCGCAGTTGAGGTTTCGGCAGAAATTTTAAAATCTCTCGCCCGAAGGGCTGAACAAACACTTGGAGATGAACTCTCTGGTGTTGTTATAACAGTACCGGCCTATTTCGATGATGCGCAGCGGCAGGCGACACGCGATGCTGCCAGGCTAGCCGGGTTAAACGTCTTCCGTTTGCTGAATGAGCCTACCGCCGCAGCTGTCGCTTATGGGCTAGATCAGAAAAGTGATGGCTTAATAGCTGTTTATGATCTGGGTGGCGGCACATTTGATATTTCCATTTTACGACTTAATAAAGGCGTATTCGAAGTACTTGCCACCGGCGGGGATTCTGCTCTCGGCGGCGATGACATGGACCATGTCATCGCTGAGTGGATATTGACCCAGATCGGTAATACAGAGATTGATGCCGCTATATCCCGTAAACTACTCATTGCAGCGCGTCAGGCCAAAGAAACCTTGACCACCGAGGAATATGCCGAGATCCAGATTAAAACCGACAATTTGAGCTGGCAAGGTCGCCTTAACAAGGAAAAATTGAACGAATTAATTCGACCTCTTGTGAAGAATACCATTACACCCTGTCGTCGGGTTTTGCGGGATGCTGGTATCGATAAATCCGAAATTTCTGAAGTCGTCATGGTTGGCGGTTCCACACGGATTGCTTTAGTAATTGAAATGGTGGGCACCTTTTTTGAAAGGAAACCCATGTGTGAGCTTAACCCTGATCAGGTTGTCGCAACCGGTGCCGCCATTCAGGCCGATATTCTTGCGGGCAATAAACCAGATAATGCAATGTTATTGCTCGACGTTTTACCGTTATCGTTGGGTATCGAAACAATGGGCGGTTTGAGTGAGAAAATCATCGCCCGGAACACCGCAATCCCCGTTGCAAAGGCGCAGGAATTCACCACCTTTAAAGATGGCCAGACATCAATGTCTGTCCATGTCGTACAGGGTGAACGGGAGCTGGTATCTGATTGCCGTTCGTTGGCCCGTTTCGAGCTAACAGGATTTCCGCCCATGACTGCCGGCGCTGCTCGCATCCGTGTGACCTATCAGGTCGATGCAGACGGCTTAATGTCGGTCAAAGCCGAAGAGAAGACCAGTGGTGTGAGTGCCGATATTGTCGTCAAGCCTTCTTATGGGTTAACCGATGGCGAAATCGAAACCATGCTACGTAGCTCGATGGAAAATGCTCGTGATGATGTTGATATCCGTATGCTAAGAGAACAGCAAGTCGAAGCAAAACGTCTTATCGAGGCACTAGATTCGGCGCTTGCTAGTGACGGCAAGCAATTACTGAGCCGGCCTGAATATAATGAGATAAAGCGGGTTCGTAATGAACTTGATTCCAAAATTGATTCTGCTTCGACTGACAGCTTGAAAGAGGCCATTAAAAAAGTTGAAAAAATCAGTGAAAATTATGTTGCCCGACGTATGAATTCGGGCGTGAAACAAGTATTGGAAGGTCGTCAAATTAGTGAAGTGAGCGTAAAGTAATGACTGAAATTATTGTCTTGCCGCATGAAGAGATTTGCCCCGAAGGCGCAGTGATACAGGCTGAGCCAGGTATGAGCTTATGCGATGCACTGCTCAGCAGCAACATCGAAATCGAACACGCCTGTGAAAAATCCTGTGCTTGTACGACTTGTCATGTCCATATACGGGAAGGATTTGACTCACTCGAAGAGTCTAGCGAGGAAGAAGATGATTATCTGGATAAGGCCTGGGGCCTGGATTTGGATTCCAGACTCAGTTGCCAGACCAAAGTGGGTACAAACTCCTTAGTCATTGAAATCCCAAAATACACGATAAATATGGTTTCGGAAAATCATTAAATTCAGCCAAATCGGAGAATCCTGTGAGTCTAAAATGGACAGATAGTCAAGATATAGCCATCGCATTGTCAGAACTTCATAATGATGTTGATCCGCGATACCTGAGGTTTACAGACTTGCATAGCTGGGTTTGTGCGTTAGAGGATTTTGAAGATGATCCGGAGCACTCGAATGAGAAAATTTTGGAAGCGATTCAGATGTTATGGATTGACGAAATTGATTAAGCCAGTATCGAATTATATTTCCACAGCAATAAACAAGCCATATATTGGAAACCTGTATTTCAGGTAAACTACGAAAAAACTTTCCGAATAAACTCTTTAATTTCAAATACTTGAATCGGGTATTTAACACTAAGTCTATAAAATTATCCAAATTCTGATTCGATTCCCAAATAGTATTGAAATTCAGAAACCCTTTTAAATTTTATAAATTTCAATAAGTTACTAATTTTACTTAAAGTTAATTATAGAGTAAATAATGCGATCGTCGCCGCAGTTTACTTGTAATCAAAAATCTAACCGTTAAATTTGGTGGTAGATAAATTCCTCTTTATCTCAATGGCATTAATTTTAGACTGGCATATCCTTTCCGGGTTGTATTTTATTGAGTTTATGCATCACATGAGAGTATCTCTATGATATTCTTGATACCTTTCATCAGGTCTTAACAGAGGTTTAGACATGCCCCAATACCGTTCAAAAACGTCGACTGCTGGCCGCAATATGGCCGGTGCCCGGGCGCTCTGGCGCGCCACCGGAATGAAAGACGACGACTTTCAGAAACCGATTATTGCGATTTCGAATTCATTTACACAGTTCGTGCCCGGTCATGTACATCTTAAGGATCTGGGTCAGTTGGTCGCCCGCGAAATTGAAAAGGCCGGTGGCGTTGCCAAAGAGTTTAATACTATTGCGGTCGATGACGGTATTGCCATGGGGCACGACGGCATGCTTTATAGCCTGCCTTCACGTGATATTATTTCGGATTCAATTGAATACATGGTCAATGCCCACTGTGCCGATGCAATGGTCTGTATTTCTAATTGTGACAAGATAACCCCGGGCATGCTCAATGCAGCCATGCGACTTAATATTCCGGTAATTTTCGTATCCGGCGGACCGATGGAAGCCGGCAAGACGCGTCTCTCTGAACATGCGATTGATTTGATCGATGCGATGGTCATTGCAGTCGATGATACTGCCACTGAAGAAAAAGTGATGGAATTCGAACGTAGCGCATGCCCAACCTGCGGTTCCTGTTCGGGCATGTTCACTGCCAATTCGATGAACTGTCTGACCGAGGCGCTCGGCTTGTCCCTACCCGGCAACGGTTCCACATTGGCAACGCACGCGGACCGCGAACAACTGTTCCTGGAAGCAGGGCGCAAAATTGTCGAGATAACCCGACGTCATTACGAAGAAAACGACTATTCGGTACTGCCACGCAACATTGCGAATTTTCAGGCTTTCGAAAATGCTATGAGCCTCGATATTGCCATGGGTGGTTCGACCAATACCATATTGCACCTACTGGCCGCTGCTCAGGAAGGTGAACTCGATTTTACTTTGAAGGACATTGATCGCCTGTCGCGTAAGGTAGGACAATTTTGCAAGGTTGCGCCGAATACGCCGAAATATCATATGGAAGATGTACATCGGGCCGGTGGCATTATGGCGATACTCGGTGAGTTGGATCGAGCTGGACTGATTCATAATGATTTACCTATGGTACATAGCGCTACCGTAACTGACGCGTTGAACAAATGGGATATCGCACGAACAGAGGACGAGGCAGTGAGGAAATTTTACAGCGCGGGACCTGCCGGTATCCCTTCACAGGTGGCTTTTAGCCAGGATACGCGTTGGCCGTCGCTCGATCTGGATCGTGAAAACGGTTGTGTGCGTTCGGTCGAACACGCTTATTCGCAGGAAGGTGGGCTGGCTGTACTGTTTGGTAATATAGCCATCGATGGTTGCGTGGTAAAAACCTCCGGTGTCGACGAGAGCATTCTGGTATTTGAGGGTCCCGCACATATATGCGAAGCTCAGGAAGATGCTGTCGATGACATACTGAATGATCGTGTCAAAGCGGGCGACGTAGTCATTGTACGTTACGAAGGTCCAAAAGGCGGGCCGGGTATGCAGGAAATGCTTTATCCGACGTCTTATATAAAATCGAAGGGTTTGGGGAAAGTCTGTGCTTTGCTGACGGATGGTCGTTTTTCGGGCGGAACCTCCGGATTATCGATTGGTCATGCTTCTCCGGAAGCGGCGGCCGGCGGTAATATTGGATTGGTAGAGTCGGGAGATCTTATCAAGATCGATATACCAAACCGCAGTATCAATGTTGATTTGAGCGACGAACAATTATGCCAAAGGCGAGCGGCTATGGAGGCCAAAGGAGATAAAGCCTGGAAACCGGTTATGGATCGCCCCAGAAAGGTGACTGCTGCTTTAAAGGCTTATGCAAAAATGGCGACTAGTGCCGATAAAGGTGCCGTGCGTGATTTGAGTCAATTCGATTAATCCAGTCATTGCGGCGTGTTCGGATCACTTAACTGCCGCAATGACCCAATGCAGTTCGAGAAATGAACCAGCCTAAGCACAATCTCGTCCACGCCAGATCCCATCCGACGGTTCGAATAAACTCCAAACGATTTGAGCAGTCACCCTACGCCCCACGATATACCACTGAAGATACCTTGTTCGGCATTTACTGCAATCGACTCTATCCAATTTCCTTTGGTGAAGATGCCATCGATCAGTACTGGAAGCTGCGACAGAAGGCGATGATCTTCGATGTACCCGAAAAACCCGTTGAAATCAAAGGGCCTGATGCAATTACATTGTTGGACAGAGTTTTTACCAGGCGAATCAACAATTTAAAAGTGGGCCGTGCGCATTATGCGATTGCCTGCACGCCAGACGGAGGCCTTCAAATGGATGGCGTGATGATACGACTGGCCGAAGATCATTTCTGGTATGTGCATGCCAATGGAGAATTTGAATCATGGTTAACTGCGTTTAGTAACGGTCTTGAAGTTTCTATTAATGATCCACAATCGCGTGTATTGCAAGTCCAGGGGCCGCGTTCGCTTGAGATATTAAAGGCTCTGGATGCAGAGAAGAATATTGATCAATTTGGCTACTTTCATGTCGGCCATTTTAATTTTGGCGGTCAATCGGTTCTGGTAAGTCGCACCGGCTGGACCGGTGAAATGGGTTTTGAAGTTTATAGTAACTGTGGGAGTGTCACAGATCATCTCGCGCTTTGGGATACTATCGTCGAGGTTGGCCGGGACTATGATATGCAAAATGCGGCACTTGAAGTAATGGGAATTCGGAGACTGGAGGCGGGAATTCTAGACTATAGTACTGATATCGATAACAGTATGACGCCATTTGATATTGGCCTGGGAAAATTTGTTGATTTTACCAAGGAGGATTTTATCGGCCATAAAAACTTGAGAAAAGTTAATCAGAAATGTCGATTATTTGGTTTAATCTGTGAATCCGGCATTCCGACGGTTGGATGTCGGGTGATAATAGACAAAAAGTATGTTGGAAACATTCGTGTTGGTGACTGGTCGCCCACATTAAAAAAGGGCATAGGGTATGTTTTATTCGATCAAACTGCGATGATTGGTGGATGCTGGGTTGGCAAACAACTAACGCTGGTCGACAAAGAAGGGGAAAGTCATCGTGCAGAAGTCGTGAGCTTACCCTTTCTGGATGCTGAAAAGAAAATTCCGCGTGGATTAGCTTGATAACAATCAAATCCTTAGCCTCTATATATCCACATGACTCGGATAGGTATATTGGCGTAAAAAGTCATATATTATCCCATTCCGACTGATACTCTATTGGGTAGCCAACCTAAATAACCAACGAGGATGCCTGAATGAATAAGCCACTATCACCGGCTGAGCTAGCGGTTATACAGTCAGGTTATGATCAAAATCCAGCGAAATCCTACACATTAAATGCAAATGCCTATACCGATCAGCATTGGTACGACATCGACCGCACTTCGATTATTCGCCGAACCTGGCAATGGGTTTGCCACGCAGAAAAACTACGTGGCTCAAGATCATACGTCACTACATCTATCGATAACCAGCCAGTGCTGATTGTGCGAGACAAGAATGGCGAACTTCGGGCTTTTTACAACGTCTGCAAACACCGTGCGATGCAGCTGCTCGAAGGTGAGGGCAAAAGTAGTAAAATAATGTGCCCCTACCACGCATGGACCTACGGTCTTGACGGGCAGCTTATACGCGCACCCGAATCCGACAATCTGGAGGATTTCACTACCCGCGATATCTGCCTGGACCAGATACAGGTTGAAGAGTTTTGTGGTTTTGTTTACGTCAACCTCGATCCTGATGCCGAAACGCTGGCAAGTGTTAGCGGCGACCTGGCAAATGAAATCAATCATTGGGCGCCTGATGTCAATCAGCTTACATTCGCCCACCGGCTCAATTATGATATCAAGTCCAACTGGAAGAATGTGGTCGATAATTTTCTAGAGTGCTATCACTGCCCGGTCGCGCATAAAGACTTCTGCACCCTGGTTGATATGGATACCTATAAAGTCACAACTCACGGAATTTATTCCAGTCATATGGCGGAAGCAGGTAAAACTGGGAATAGCGCTTACTCGGTCGAAAACGCTACGGTGAAAGACCATGCCGTCTGGTGGCTGTGGCCGAACACCTGCATCATGCGATATCCCGGTCGCGGCAATATGATCATCATGCAAGTTATTCCTGCCGGACCGGATCGAACACTGGAAACCTACGATTTCTTTCTCGAAACAGCTGATCCGAACGAACAAGAATTAGACGCGATCAAGTATTTAAATGACGTGTTGCAGGCCGAGGACATCTGGCTGGTGGAAAATGTACAGAAAGGCATGAATACTCCGGCATTTGAACAGGGGCGTATCGTGCATGATCCCAATAGTTCCGGTAAATCTGAACACGCCCTGCATCATTTCCACGGACTGGTTTTAGACGCGTATAAGCAGATGGTGGCGGCGTGAGCGGGATCTTAAAAGGCAAAACAGCCTTTGTAACAGGCGGAACCGGTGGTATTGGTCAGGCAATATGCGACCGGTTTATTCGCGAAGGTGCCACGGTTGTAGCAGCAGATTTGCAAAACCTCGCTAGACAAAGAGAAGACTTAGAGTTTGTATCATATGATTTAACATCTGAAGAAACTGTTATTTCCACTTTTGATCAGCTGGCGAAAAATTGGGACAAGCTTGATATCCTCGTTAACGCGGCGGGCATCGAAATCGAGAAAACCATCGAAGAGACATCACTGGAAGAGTGGAATCGTATCTTTGCTATAAATGTAACCGGAATGTTCTTAACGTCGAAATTCGCGTTACCGTTGTTACGTAAATCTAAAGGCGCAAGCATTATCAACTTCGGTTCTTACGATGGCTATATTGCCGACCCTAACCTGGCGGCTTATTGCGCTACAAAAGGCGCAGTACATGCGCTTACAAAAGCGATGGCCTGCGATCACGGCCCGGAGGGTATTCGTGTTAATGCCATCTGTCCGGGTTATGTGGACACACCGATGTTGCAGAGCTTTTTCGGTGATTCGGGGGATATTGAATCACTTAAAAAAGCAGTTCGCGATGTCCACCCAATACGCAATTACGGTCAGCCCGAAGATATTGCCAATCTGGTCAACTGGCTCGCTTCCGATGAAGCGCGCTACGCTTCCGGTCAGCTCTGGGTGATCGATGGGGGACTCAGTGCACAAGTCCAGCAAATGAAATTGTAGGAGGGCCTTGCCAACATGACACAATTAGTCATTACCGTGTCGACAGCTGGCGAGACACACCAACAACTGGCGTTGAAAGACGCCAGAGCAGGGAGGTATTAAGCTATGACTAGACTTGCCAATAAAACTGCAGTAATAACCGGTGGTCGACAAGGAATAGGGCGAGCGATTGTTGATGCGTTTGTTAGCGAAGGTGCCAGAGTACTCACTTGTGGGCGCGGACCTCGGCCGGATAATTTACCTGATTCTATTTTTTGGAAAACGGTTGATATAAGCAACCGGGAAGATGTCGAAAATCTGAAACAGTTAGTCGAAACCGACTTTAAATCACTTTCAATCCTGGTCAACAATGCCGGGGTTCAAATAGAAAAAACAGTACTTGATACTACCGACGAGGATTGGAACAAATTAATGGATGTAAATGCCAAAGGCGTTTTCATGGCCTGCCGCAGCCTGATTCCAATCATGGATAAAGGCGGTTCGATCATCAACATTGGGTCCATATCCGCTGATACCGCCGATCCGGGACTTGCAATATATAATGCTTCGAAAGCATTTGTACACGCTTTAACACGCTCAATAGCCGTAGATCACGGCCCAGCCATTCGCTGCAACGCAATTAGTCCCGGTTGGATCATAACCGATATGGCGGACGCGGCCTTTGCAATTGCCAAAGACCCTGCTGCCGCCAGGAAAGATGCGTTAGCCAGGCATCCGTCGGGTCGGCTAGGCCAGCCCGAAGACGTTGCCAAACTTGCCATTTGGCTCGGCTCAGACGATGCCAGCTTTGCAACGGGGCAGTGTTATACCCTCGATGGCGGTATGACAGCTGCGTCGGCACTCAATCCAGGGCTGTTTTAACGGGAAGAAATGTCTACCAGAAATTTCAAAATCGTGGAAGTGTGAGCTGGGGAATTATCGGCGCCAGCTGAAAATCGTTGTTTCTGGCGACCGAGGTCAACGGGAAGCAAGAACAGCGCAGTTTACAAGGGTATAAGCTGAATACTGCAATATTGCAGGTAACATAGCGAAAGCGTTCGGGTCGATATTCCTGCAATATTCAGTTCTGTGCTATCGGGAGTTTCCATTGTCATACTTATTGGGTATGCTTTAGTGGGTATATGTTATCAACTAATACAATAATATTAATCTGAGGAGAAAAACATGAAATTCAAAATCTGGACGGCAGCTATCTGTCTGAGTTTGTCTGGCTTTATCGGTATCAGCCATGCAGCGATACCCGAATCAAAAGATCCCATAAAACTGGCGATTAATGAATGGACCGGGCAACACATTTCAACTCATGTGGCCGGCGAAATTCTAAAGCGCATGGGATACAACGTCGAATATGTAACTGCGGGCTATTATCCGCAGATGCAGGCGCTGGAAGACAATACTGTCACGGCCACGCTTGAGATTTGGAGTTCCAACATTGGTGAACACTACGATAAAGCACTGGCATCCGGCAAGGTAGTAGAGATTGGTGACCTCGGTTTGGTGCCGGTGGAAAGCTGGTTTGTCAACGACGCCGCGTTAAAAGCATGTTCCGGCTTACCCGACTGGAAAGCCTTGAATGGTTGTACGGAAGCCTTCGCAAATGCGGAGACTTTCCCGAAGGGCCGATTAGTTGACTACCCCGCCGATTGGGGTACTTCTAATGTCGATCGAATCAACGGTTTGGGATTAAATTTTGTCTCGGTTCCCGCCGGTAGCGAAGGCGCACTGGTGGCCGAAATGCAAGGTGCCGAAGCACGTAAACAGCCGTTAATGGTCATGTTCTGGTCACCTCACTGGGTCCATGCCGGTGTTAAGTTGACTAATGTCAAGCTGCCGCCTTACGAGCCTGGATGCCATGATGACGCCTCGGTAGGCGTTAACCCGAATGCCACCTGGGATTGTGACTGGGAACGCGGTTATATTAAGAAAATGGCCTGGAAAGGTATGAAGGACAAATGGCCCGGTGCTTACAAGTTATTGACACACTATAAACTGCGCAACGAAGATCAAATACCTATGATGAATGCTATCGATCAGGAAGGTAAGAAACTGGAAAAAGTCGTATCGGACTGGGTTGATGCGAATGAAGCTATCTGGAAACCATGGATTAAGGCGTCAATGTAATCTGGACAGGTATGTAAAGTGATAACCATAGGCGGCGATTTATTGTTAATCGCCGTTTTTGTTTATGAATTCTTATATCTTGCGCAGAGAGAAATTGAATAGTGAAAACAAAAAACCCGGTTAAACTCAGTTGTCGTAACGTTTGGAAAATATATGGTGAAAACCCCAACCAGTTTTTCCAGTCCGGCTCAGGCCAGGTCGATGATCCTGCCGAAACTTATCGGCAGATAAACATTAATGGGCATATTGGCGCCGCCTGTAATGTCAGTTTTGATGTTCACGAGGGCGAGATTTTTATTATCATGGGTTTATCGGGCTCGGGTAAGTCCACCATGGTGCGGTGTATTTCGCGACTGGTCGAGCCGACTGCAGGTGAAGTCATATTCGATGGGCAAGATCTTCTTAAATTCAGCGACGAAGAGTTAATTGACTTTCGTCGACATAAAATGGGTATGGTGTTCCAGAATTTTGGCTTACTACCCCATTTAACGGTGATGGAAAATATCGCCTTCCCGTTAAAAATTCAGGGAATTAGCGAAGAGAAAAGACTCGAGCGGGCACGTGAAGTGATTAACCTGGTCGATCTGAATGGTCGTGAAAACAGCTTTCCTCGTCAATTGTCCGGGGGCCAGCAACAGCGAGTTGGTATTGCGAGGAGCCTGGCCGTTGAACCCGAGATCTGGTTTCTCGATGAACCTTTCAGTGCGCTCGATCCATTAATTCGCAGGCAAATGCAGGATGAATTTTTGCGCCTGCAAAAGAAGCTCCACAAGACCATCGTATTTATTACCCACGATTTTCTCGAAGCGCTGCGGCTGGCTGATCGTATTGCTATTATGAAGGACGGCCAAGTTGTGCAAATTGGGACACCGGCCGAACTGGTGCTGAGCCCGGCTAATGATTATGTTATGGAATTTACGCAGGATGTGCCACGTGTCAGGGTCATCACAGCAGGTGAAATTGTTATCGATAAAAATGGTGATAATTCCGAATTGCCGAAGGTTGATGCCCTGTCTAACCTCGAACAAATTATGCCGATGTTTAGTAATCATCCCGAAGGTTTAGCGGTACAGCAGGATGGTGAAATTATCGGGCGTGTAACTCCTCAGGCTGTCGTCAATGCGCTTGCCAGCGAGTCGGTAACCAATGTGGCATAAGCTTGTCGATCGTGATTACCGTGGGTTTTTCCCCTGGATAGTCGTTTTGATTATTGCCGCATCTAGTCTATTTTTTCGTGCTGAACATAGTTGGCTGGTAACAATGCCTGCCAACTGGCTGGTTCCTGTTTCTGACTGGATCAATATCGGCATGGACTGGTTTATCGGAACATTTAAATGGTTATTCCGGGCGATTAACTGGCTACTTAACTGGCCGCTGATCGGAGTACAGATAATTTTGCAATGGCTGCCCTGGCCAGCCACGATAGCTGCATTCTGTACTATTGCTGTTGTTGCGTCGGGATGGCGGCTGGCCGTTTTTACTGCCATTTCCCTGGGCTATATGGTGGTCACAGGCTACTGGGAACCCAGTATGAATACGCTGGCAGTGGTGTTCATATCAATACCGCTGGCCATCAGCATCGGTTTTTTCCTGGCTATAGGTGCCTACCGGTCGGCTCGAATTAATAGCCTTGTACAACCGACGCTCGATTTGATGCAAACAGTGCCCACCTTTGCCTATCTGATTCCGATTTTGTTATTGTTTGGTTTCGGACCTGTTGTCGGCGTCGTTGCGAGCGCTATTTATGCCTGCCCGCCGATGGTACGCAATATGATTCTCGGTTTACAGAAAGTACCTGGCGATGTACTGGAATCAGGCTTGATGTCTGGTGCAACCAAACGCCAGTTATTTTGGTGGGTTCAAGTACCGAGCGCCTTACAGAATATTATGATTGGCATTAATCAGACTACCATGGCAGCGCTAAGCATGGTCATAATCGCAGCCATTATCGGAAGCTCTGCCGATATTGGCTGGGAAGTTTTGAGTACCATGCGCAAGGCACAGTTCGGTCAGAGCCTGTTGGCCGGAATTGTAATTGCGCTAATCGCCATGGTGCTCGACCGGATTAGCTGGGGATTCAGTGACCGTACCCGGGCCATTGAGCGCAACCATTTACCGAAAATGTTGCGCTATCGCCCCTGGTTTATTGCGCTGGGTTTGATGGTATTTTTTACGCTTCTGGCATTGGTCGTTCCATTCATCCGTATCTATCCCGAATCCTGGGTCATATTTCCGGCCGACCCGATTAACAAAGGTTTAACCTTTATTACCGCTAATTATGCACACGTAACCGATGCAATTAAAAACACCACATATTTTTATTTCCTGTTGCCACTACGTATCGGTCTGGGAAAAGCGATTTCGCCCTTTTCCTGGGGTTTCGTTTTAACCAGCGGCATGATATGGGGCTATGCGTTGTTTTCTATCGCAATGAGTAGCTGGCTTTTCGTTAAACACGGTTGGCAGTCCGCGATTGCTGCGGTGCTATTTTTTGGAATTCTTTATTTTGGTATTACGTCTATACCCTGGATTGCTTTCATTCTCATCACAAGCCTGCTTGCCTGGCAGTTAGGAGGAATAAAAATTGCGGTACTATCGGTACTCGGCTGGTCGTTTATGCTGTTCAGCGGAGTTTGGCCACAGGCCATGCTATCGGTGTATATGTGCCTGGCTTCGGTGATTGTTTGTTTACTGCTGGGTGGTGCTCTGGGCATCTGGGCAAGTCAGAATCAAAACGTTTCTAATTTTCTCAGGCCGATAAACGATACGCTGCAAACCATGCCATTGTTTGTTATTCTAATCCCGTTCCTGATGTTTTTTCAGATTGGCGAATTTACTGCATTCCTCGCCATTATCGTCTACGCCATTGTGCCGACAATTCGTTACACCGAACATGGTTTACGCAATGTGCCGTTTAATACTATAGAGGCGGCACAATCCATGGGCTGTACAAAAAAGCAGATTCTCTGGGAAGTCAAAATGCCGCTGGCGATTCCTGAAATCATGCTGGGTTTAAATCAAACCATATTATTCGCGCTTGCCATGCTGGTTATATCGGCTTTAGTTGGCACCAAAGGACTGGGGCAGTCGGTCTATATCGCGCTCGGCAAAGCTGATCCCGGTCTCGGAATGGTCGCTGGCCTTGGCATGGCGTTGATCGCGATTATTGCCGATCGCATCATTCAGAGTTGGAGCGTAAAGCGAAAGGAGAAATTGGGTCTTAGCATTTGAATGTCTCGGTTATCTGGTAAAGCGGAATCGAGTTGACCGCTAACATTCAACTATTAGGTCTTAGCGATTATCAATTGATTTGCACAGGACTGGTATTCATCTGGTCGGGTTTTGTACGAAGTGGACTGGGTTTCGGTGGGGCAGCGTTAAGTCTGCCATTATTGTTATTGATTTCAGATCAGCCTCTGTTCTGGCTACCCATCATCGGCTTGCATCTACTCTTTTTTTCCACCTTAACTTTACTCAAGCGCTTTAATAATATCGACTGGCGGGTATTGAAGAAAACCTGGTTTTATATCCTTCCTGCAAAGCTGGCCGGCGTCTTCGGCTTACTCAGTTTACCAAACCAGTGGCTGGTTATTATCATATACCTGATTACGATGTTTTATGCATTTTTATGGCTGCTGAACCTGCAAATACATAGCAGTAAAGGCTGGCTCGATAAATTATTACTGATTATCGGTGGCTATTTTTCAGGGACCTCTTTAACCGGTGCTCCCCTGATGGCGGCAGTTTTTGCGCATCTGACGAGCCGCTTGCAATTGCGTGATACGCTGTTCGTACTCTGGTTTTTTCTGGTTTCAATCAAGATAACAACACTGGCTGCTTTTGGTATTAATTTGCAAATTCTGAGTGCGTTATTACTCGTGCCGATCGCAGGAATAGGTCATGTCATCGGGTTGAAAGTACATGAAATTATCATGCACAATGACCAGAGGTTTAAACGGGTTGTTGGTGGGGTGTTGATTGTTATATGCGCGATCGGGTTGATTAGTCTTTAGTGTATCTGCAAGAAGCCACAATTTTCAAAGATGCTTTTTCGGCAGGATTAATGACAAATCACTTCAGTCTTACACCGTATCGGAGATTTTTATATTCAAGATTGGCTAACACACAAGGATTCGCACCTGGAGAAGCAACTACAAGCGTTTCGCTGGCTATCGGATCAAAATCAGCTCTGAAGTGAACACTACTCTTCACGACGAGGATTTTTTCTTGCTCAGGTTCGATTTTGAGGTGTCGAAAAATAGCCAGGTCCAGACACTGGACTCGCTCGCTACTGAGGATGATTTGTACATCAGCGTATTCATCGACAACTCGAAGCAATGCCATTGGTCCGAGATGCGCGAATGAATCGCGATACATTTCACCGGTAAAAACAAAATTACCGTCGGTTAGGTATTCAACAATAAACTGCGCTGGATAAGGTAGTGAATTCAGAAAACCGCTCTTACCCCCGACACTTGCTTCGATAATCGCGCCCTGTCCAGCTTGATGGGCCAGTTTGGCAACTCCAGGGTCATAAATGACACCGAGAACTGCCGATTTCGCCCGATTTTCTACCAACGCCCGCAAAATTCCGGTAGTATCCGAAGTTCCACCCGCGCCAGAGTTATCTTGTGCGTCTGCGATAACTACGGGTTTTTCTGAATTAGAGGCCATAGCCATTTGTATGGCTTCATTAGCGCCGAAAAGACGATTAACAAAAGAAGGCTCTGCATCAAGAACCAGCTGATGCAGATATTTTAATGCTCGATCAACTGCTTTGTGATCATTGCCATAAACAACGACTGCAGCACCGCATTCGTTAATATCTGCAGCTGGAAATCCAGTAGCAAAGTCAGCATGGAGTAGCCGATTTGATGAACGACCGACTTGTTTAATCTCCTGATAAATTGATTTACAGGGTTCGAAATCCGTGCATTGTGACGTTAGAGGAAACAGGAATGGTATTTTATGCATACTTCCGACTACTTTTTCACCGTTTAAAATAGCCTCTAACAGCTGAAATGCCCTGGTGCCGGTTTCCGACATATCGAGGTGAGGATAAGTTCGAAATATTGTCATCGCGGTCGCATTTGACATCATTGCATCGGTAATATTGGCGTGCAAATCCAGGCTGATTACCAGGGGTTTGTCGGAGCCTATAATATCTCTGACGCGATGCAGCAGCTCACCTTCACCGTCTTCAAAATGTTCAGTTACCATGGCGCCATGCAAATCCAGATAAACTGCATCCAGATCATCCCAGTCGGCTAAGGAATCGCAAATCATCTTCGATATTGTTTCAAAGGCAACTTTGCTGACAAAACTGCTCGGTTCCGCAGATGCCCACAATATCGGCCTCAATCTGTGGCCGACCGCTTGCGCGGAATCGATAAATCCTGAAATCGGAATATTGAGTCCGACCATGGTAGTTAATACATCCTCGCCTTCGGTTAAACCCGGCCAGCCATCGGCCTTAATGAAATCTTCGTACTGCGCCATATGCGGGGCAAAGGTATTGGTTTCGTGTTGAAACCCGGCTATCGCGATGGTGGCTGATTTATTCATAAATGAATCGGCCCAATTTTAGTGATTTTTATGCGTTTAAAGATTAAGTTGTATTCATGTCTCGCATAAATTAGGAGATGAGAAAGTGATGACGCAGGATTATCTATCAATGGTAAACTCATACAACTGAAGCATACTATATAATTACATAACTATTAATGGCGAATTCCAATTTTGCGAAAAACCTGAGATCTGTATGTAACCGACATAGATCGGTAGCCCATGTTTGCCGATCATTAGAAATGAATCGGCAGCAATTTAACAAGTATCTGAGTGCCCAGGTTTATCCTTCCAGACATAACCTGGAAAGAATTTGTCTTTATTTTAAACTCGATAAAAAGCAATTTTCTCTCGAAGCTTCTGAATTTGAAACTTTGATCGCCTTCAAATATGGGACGACAGCTGAAACTGGATCTGGCGTTCTGGATCAAGTCGTTGACAGTCTTGCCAATGATATCGAGGCGTTGTCACGTTATGAAGGTTATTACTATGCTTATTTTCATGCACTTGGCTTTCCCGGATTCCTGATTCGAAGTCTGCTCCATCTGTATCGGCATGGAGATCGTTTTTATTCGAAGAGCATCGAGCATCTCTGGCAAAAGGAAAAGCCTAAAAGTAATCGACGGCGATTTAAGTATAAAGGTATAGCTTTTTATTTGGCCGACAGAATATTTATTACAGAGTACGAAACCTTTACTCGCCACACTATTTGCCAGACAATACTTTTCCCCAATTACCGGAATACCCTCGATACCTTGTCCGGTATTACCACCGGTGTTGGTAGTCTAAGCTCGCATATGCCCAAGTCAACCAGGGTTGAGTATGAGTTTCTTGGTAAACAGGTTGATCTTCGAAAAACTCTGAAGGGTTGCGGCTTATACGAACTGGAGTCGGATTCAATCGATGCTGAAATCAGGGAAAGAGTGAACAATAAAATTCTGCCGCATGAGTATATGCTGACGGCGTTAGACCAGTAGCTAAATGCTTCGCAGGTTTCGCATTTGCGAAATTGCACCGCCGGATTCCCTGAACTAATCTGATGCCATTAGTCAATTCCGGAACAGAAAATGAAGTGTATCGTCGCTATGATGCAACATGAAACAAACACTTTTTCTCCATTGCGCACTGGTCTGGCGTCATTCGCTAGTGGTGTGGGACTAACAGAACCTCCAGCGGGACAACGGGCCATCGAAATTTATGGTTCGGCAGATTTTGCATTTGCCGGACTGCTTGAAATTGCCCGGCAACAGAGTGCTGAAATTCATGTGCCGATTGCGGCCTATGCTGAACCCAGTGGTAAGGTCGATGATCAGGCTTTTGACTTTATCAGCAACGAAATATGTCAAGCTGTCGAGGCCGGTTGTGATGCCGTTCTGCTTGATTTACATGGTGCCATGGTGACCATTTCCTACGACGATGGCGAGGGCGAATTGCTAAGACGAATTCGCGCGATTTGCCCCGCTGTTCCGATTGCGGTTGCACTTGATTTTCATACTAATCTCACGGCAGCCATGGTTGATAATTGTACAGTGATCGATGGATACCGTACTTATCCCCATGTTGATATGTTTGACACAGGTAAACGTGCTGCCACCAGTTTGTTCGACATTGTACAGGGAGAACTGCAAACTAAAATGTCGTGGAAAGCCTTACCGATGATGACACATATGTTACGACAAACCCCCAGTCAACAACCGATGAAAACGCTTATGGAGAGGGCCATCAATATTGCAGACGGCGGTCAGGTTTTAAACGCTTCAATATTTGGGGGATTTCCACTGGCGGATATTCCGCATGTATCGCTAAGTGTTTTGACTGTAGAAAGTATCGCTGGTACCAATGGCGAAAATTTAATCAATGACATATGTGATCTAGCCTGGAAGAAGCGCAAGGATTTTATATTTGAAGCCGAAGATTTATCTGATTCTATTCAAAGAGCTAAATACCTCGACGAATTTCCAGTTGTGATTGCCGACCATGGGGATAACTCCGGGGCAGGCGGGAGCGCCGATGATATGACCGTATTGTCAGAAATGTTGGAACAAGGACTCGATGGTATTGTTGCAGGACCAGTATGGGATCCGCAGGCGGTTGAACAATTAATCAGTGCCGGAATCGGTAGTTTAGTCGCGCTTGAACTTGGAGGCAAAACCGATGTTGAAATGATTCGCCAAAAAGGTAAATCACTTCATTGTGAAGGCGTGGTGACAAATATTACCGACGGTACATTCACCATAAAAGGGCCAATGCAAACCGGTCTAAAAGTTAACCTGGGGCGCTCGGTTTTGCTCGATATCGACAAGGCGAAAATACTGGTTTGCGAAGAGCGCTGGGAACCTTATGATCCGGGATGTTTTTCTCAAGCCGGTATTCGTGTCGAAGATGCAAAGTATATCTTGATAAAATCACGCCAGCATTTTCGAGCTACTTTTGAAAGCATCGCTAAACTTATCATTCTCGCAGCCGGTCCGGGCGTTTGTAGCTCGGACTATTCTCAATTTGAATATAAAAACCTTAAACGACCTGTTTACCCGATTGATTTGGATATGCAGTTGACCGATTTGGAGATTCAAACTGGCGCATATGACTCATTGTGACGCATTGTGACGCTTATTTTTTGAAAACTGCGTCATCAAAGGCCCCGGTATGCGAAATTGTAGAACCGATCAAATTGCTTTAACTTGAAGCCTGTTGATATTGGGGAAGACCTGATCGCTTACTATTTCTAGAACCAAATAACTGGAGGAGTCGAAATGACCGATAAGAAACAAGAGAATCAAATATTAACTGCATTGAGCAGACGTCGTTTTCTACAGGCATCGAGCGCATTGGCCCTTGCCACAACTGCAGCTGGCATGAGTGAAGTCGTTTTTGCCGCTGGCAAGAAAATTTTAAAGGTACGTTCTTATGCCGATATGCGTAGCCTCGACCCGGCATTTTCGCAAGGTGTCGTAGATGAGGAGATTCAAAGTAGTATATACAGCAAATTGATTCAGTATAAGCCCGGACGAGAATGGGGCTACCAGCTCGATGCAGCCGAATCGATCGAGCAGGTGAGTCCTACAAGTATCAAATTCAGGCTTAAAAAAGGCATCATGTTTAGCGGTGGTTTCGGTGAAATGACCGCAGAAGACGTGAAGTATTCGTATGAACGCATCATCGATAAAGACCTTAAATCGACCAATACACCCGATTGGGGAACGCTAAAAGAGATTAAGATTACTGGTAAATACGAGGGTACCATCGAGTTTGCCGATCCCTATCCACCGGCCTGGAATATTGCCTTGCCGTATATCGTCGGCAACATAATCAGCAAAAAAGCCTGGGAAAAGTCGGGTGGTAAGGTGGATACCACTACTCCGAGTGTATCAGGACCTTACTTGCATAAGGAATGGCACCCGAAGCAAAAAACAATTCTGGCACGCAATCCTGACTGGCACGGTGGTTCAGCGGCGTTTGACGAAATCCATATCCTGCCCATCGATGATGAAAACTCCGCCCAGATTGCCTACGAATCAGGCGATATCGACTACACCCGGGTGTCGTTGAGTTCAGTTGGCAATCTGAAAGCGTCGCCTCCGGCCAACTCAACCATCGAAGAATACCCTTCGTTGTTTTACGTCTGGGTAGGCATGAATGTCGAAAACGAAAAAATGGCCAATCCTGATTTACGTAAAGCCATTCAATACGCGATCGATGTACCATCCATCATGCAGGCCTCGTATTTCGGCGCCGCGGAACCATCAACCGGTATCATCGCACCGGGTCTGGTGGGCCATCGTGCAAAAAGCATAGTGGCGCCGGCAGCAAATTTTACCAAAGCCAAGGAATACCTTGATAAGGCGGGCATGTCGGGCGGCACAAGCGTCACCCTCGATGTTTTGAATAAGCCAGCGAACGTAACTACTGCACAGGTCATTCAGGCAACTTTGTCGCAGGTCGGTATTAGCGTCGATGTCAATCTTCATGAGTCTGGCGCTTTCTGGTCTCTCGGTGACTCAAGTGGCGGTGAACGCTACAAGGATATTCAGTTGATTCTGAATCGCTACTCCATGGCACCCGACCCTTCATACGCAACGGCCTGGTTTGTGACCTCGCAAAAGGGCGTATGGAACTGGGAACGCTTTAGCGACACCGAGTTCGACAAGCTCGAAGCCGCGGCTAAAGCCGAAACAGACAATAGTAAACGCGCGATGATGTACGAAAAAATGCAGGACATCATGGAGGAGAGCGGTGCTTATCGATTCCTTACCCACGAGGCGACGCCTGTTATTTACAATGACTCGATCAAACCGGCGTTCAGACCAGATGGATTGCCACTTTTCCGCTATTTCACCAGCGCATAGAGCAACCTGGTAAAGGTCTGTTTACTCAGACCTTTACCATTTTTATTTCTCATTTCGTTATTCGACTTGACTATCGAAGGAGTATTCCCTTGTTACTTTATCTTGTTAAGCGCGTCTTGCTGGGTTTTGTGATTGTCATACTGGCAGTTACACTTCTGTTCTGCATGATTCATTTAGTCCCCGGAGACCCGGCCAGGATAATTCTGGGTCCGCGTGCCACACCGGAAATGATCACCAACATTTCCGCACAAATGGGCCTGGATCAATCTTTACCCGTCCAGATTCTCAAATTTTTTGGCAATTTGCTGCGTGGCGATATGGGAATGGACGTGATCACCAATCGACCGGTTGCGGCGACCGTTTTTGGCCAGTTGCCCTATACTCTCTGGTTGATTTTCACCGCTATTATCGGCGCGATGATGGTTGGTATTCCGCTGGGTTGCTATTCAGCACTTCATCGAAATTCGCTAGCGGATCGAATCAGCGGAATTATCTCGGTAGCCTGCATTACCGCCCCGGCATTCGTCGTTGCACTTTATTCGCTATTGATTTTCGCGGTCACACTAAAATGGTTTCCAGCGGTTGGAGCGGGGGACAAGGGTGATTTCTGGGGACAAGTATCGCACCTGGTGTTACCGGCTTTCGCGATAGGCCTATCCTGGGTCGGCTATCTGTCGCGTCTGGTTCGCGCATCGATGCTTGAAGTCCTTGGCGAGAATCATGTCAGGACTGCCCGTGCTTATGGGTTAAAAGAAAATACCGTGGTTTTTCGCTATGCCTTAAAACTCGCGGTTCTACCTACCGTCACAGTGATTGGTGTGGGCATGGGTTTTTTGTTATCAGCCGCGTTATTTACCGAGATCGTTTTTGCACGGCCCGGTATCGGTAAGCTAATCTTCGATTCGATAACAACGCGTAACTATCCGGTGGTGATGGGGTCGGTGTTAATCAGCACCATCTTGTTTGTGATCAGCACAACACTGTCGGATTTGATTAACGCATGGCTGGATCCCCGGATCCGGGCTTCGTTGTGAGGGAGATAGCGAAATGAAAGATATGATTAAACGCATCGCCGCAGATCCACTGGGGTTATTGGGGCTGTCACTGGTTTCACTGATGGTCATCAGTGCACTATTTGCAGCCTTGCTTGCACCCTACGACCCGATAGCACTCAATATTATGGATCGCCTGCAGGGTCCATCACTTAGCCACCTGCTCGGAACCGATCAGCTCGGACGCGACCTTTTCTCGAGGGTACTTTTTGGCGGCCAGGTCGCTTTAAAAGTTGCGTTGTTATCCATTGGAGCGGCGCTGAGTATTGGCGTGGTCCTGGGTATGGTGGCAGGTTTTGGCCCCAAATGGCTGGACAATATTATCATGCTATTTTTTGATACCATTCGATCCTTTCCAACCGTCATGTTTGCGCTGGCCACCGTCGCACTGGTTGGCCCGTCTCTAGGCACCGTCATTTTAGTTATCGTCGTGACTTCTATACCGACCTATGGTCGTGTGGTACGTACCCAGACACTCATTATCAAAACCAACGAATTTGTGAAAGCCGAAATAGTTATGGGGGCATCGACTATGCGAATTCTGGCTATACACATATTACCCAATGTGGTAGGTCCGCTACTAATACTGGCGTCAATGGATATCCCAACGGTGATTGCATTAGAAGCCGGCCTCAGCTTCCTCGGTATGGGCGTCAAACCGCCGACGCCTTCCTGGGGCAGTATCCTCAACGACGGTTACACGCTGATCCGTAATACTCCCTGGCCGATCATCGCCGGTAGTATTCCATTGGTGCTGGTGACACTCGGTTTTACTTTTCTGGGCGAGTCATTGCGAGACCAGCTCGATCCTAAACTGAGGAAGTCGCTATGAGCGCCGTTGGCAGCAATGAGAACGTCCTCACGATCCGTGACCTATCCATCGAATACACCACCGATCGAGGGGTTTTGAAAGCCATGCGCCACGTCAATCTCGATATCCCGAAAGGGTCGATTGTTGGTGTGGTAGGCGAAAGCGGTTGTGGTAAATCGACTTTGATTTCGTCGATTATCAGACTTCTGGCACCCAATGCAAAGGTGCCCAACGGTTCAATCGATTTTGAACAGCAGGATTTACTCAAACTATCTCAGGATGAAATGCGAAAGATTCGCGGAACACGTGTATCAATCGTATTCCAGGATCCCATGTCGACGCTGAATCCGGTACTATCGATCGGCACTCAAATGACCGACATTCAATATCGAGATAAAAGAACCAACTTGCAGAAAAAACAGCGCTCGATAGACATGCTTGCGAAAGTCGGCATTCCCGATCCGGAAAGTCGTTTAAAGCAGTTTCCACATGAATTTTCCGGCGGCATGCAACAGCGTATCTCCATCGCCATGGCGTTACAGGCCGAACCATCGCTACTCATCGCCGACGAACCGACAACGGCGCTCGACGCTACGCTTGAAGTACAGATCATTCATCTTCTGAAGGATTTACAAGCCAACATGGATTGCTCGATATTATTTATCTCGCATCACCTGGGTGTCATTGCCGAGCTCTGCGATCATGTCGTCGTCATGTACGCAGGCGAAGTGGTCGAACAGGGTACCACCAAAGAGGTATTCAAAAATCCAACCCATCCTTACACCACCAAATTACTCGAATGCGATCCGGCGAGCATTGCTGAAAAATCTCGTTCACTACCTACCATTCCGGGCGAAATTCCAGACCTGGTCAGCCTGCCAGGCGGATGTGTATTTAAAAATCGCTGCGACAGGGTGATGGATGTTTGTGACTCGACTACACCCGGTTGGGTCGATTTTAAAGATGGTCATTTCGTCAGCTGCCATTTGGTGCAATCATGAGTACAGTTCTGGAAATCAAAGACCTTCGGGTTCGGTTCCGGGTGAAGTCCTCCCTGGAAGCCCTGCTACAAAGCGTTGAGGATCCGTATATCGATGCGGTTCGCAAGGTATCGTTCAAGGTCGAAGAAGGCGAAACCTTCACCCTGGTAGGCGAGAGCGGGTCGGGCAAGTCTACCCTCGCACTGGCTGTTGCCGGCTTACTTCCGGTGGCGGAAGGATCGATAAAATTCAATGGCAAAGAAATTACAGGAATTTCGGCCAGCGAAAGTATGGCTTATCGAAAGCAGATTTCGATGATGTGGCAAAATCCGGTTGGGTCCTTGAGTCCGCGCATGAGCGTCGGCTCGGCGATCACCGAGGTCTACAAGATACACGGGCTAAAGGACCGCGATTTAAAAGCGGAATCGAGCCGCCTGCTCAAACTGGTCGGCTTACCCGAGCATTTTTCCGAGCGTTATCCGCACCAACTCAGCGGTGGTCAGGCGCGGCGCGTCGGCGTTGCCCGAGCGCTTGCACTCGACCCAAAACTGATTATTGCCGATGAACCCACCGCGGGCCTAGACGTATCAGTCCAGGGTGAGATATTGAATTTGCTCAACAAGCTCCAGGACAAACTCGGCGTGAGCATGTTCGTGATAACGCATAACCTGAATATCGTACGCCATATATCGCATCGAACCGCAATTATGTATCTCGGGCGATTTGCAGAGCTGGGCCCCACCGACGATATTTTTGCCCATCCTCATCACCCTTATACACTGGCACTGCTCTCGGCCAATCCCGAACCCGATCCCGACGTCAGCATAGACAACCGTATTGAACTGAAGGGGGAAGTTCCGAGTTTGATGAATCGGCCCAGCGGCTGTGAATTCCATACTCGCTGCCCATTTGTAGGACATCACTGCGATAATCAATTTCCGCCATTACAAACTATCGGCGCCGCGCACCATTTAACCTGTCACTATCCACGTTAGCACGATGGTTAAATGTACGCCGCATTTGTGGATTCCGATGCCTGACGGCGCCCGCCTCGGGGCACGTCTCTGGCTACCCGAAACCGAGCAATCAGTTCCCGCTATTCTTGAATATATACCCTATCGTAAAGACGATTATTCAGCCCTGCGCGACTCAACCACGATTGCACATTTCGCCACTGAAGGTTATGCCTGCATTCGGGTCGACATGCGTGGTTCGGGTAGTTCCGATGGGGTGCTTATGGACGAATATAGCGATCAGGAAGTTGATGACGGTATTGCTGTCATCGAGTGGCTGGCTGAGCAACCCTGGTGCGATGGTAAGGTCGGAACAATTGGGATTTCCTGGGGTGGTATTACAGGCCTGCAATTGGCACAACGTCAATCCGAGGCCCTGAAGACGGTTATTGCACTGGGCTCCAGTGAATTTCGATATTACGATGATGCCGGTTATTACATGGGTTGTTTGGTTGGACAAACTTTGGGCTGGGCGGCGATTATGTTCGGCTACAATACACGTCCGCCAGATCCCGAATTGACAGACAACTGGCGTCAAATATGGATGGATCGTCTGCACAATGCCCCGCACTATCTTGAACTCTGGCTTGAACATCAACGCGAAGATAGCTACTGGTTAAATAATACGGTTGGTACAGATTACGATGCTATAAAAATACCTGTTTACGCAGTAAGTGGTCATGCCGATTGCTGGCCGAATACGGTGCCTCGTCTGCTGGAAAACCTGAATGTTCCAAAACGCGGACTACAGGGTGCCTGGTGTCATCGTTATCCCCACCTTGGTATCCCTGGACCTACTGTGGATTTTCTGTCTGATGCCACGCGCTGGTTCGATCATTGGCTAAAGAATAAAAATACGGGCATTTTAGATGAAGCAACCTATCAGGTGTTTATGCAGGATAGCGTTAAACCATCGCCTTATTACAAGTCCAGGCCTGGCCGCTGGGTAGGAGAATCGAACTGGCCCTCAAAGCAGGTAAAGGAACAACAATTTTACTTGTCCCAATCGGTGTTGAGTATAGAAAAATCCGAAAATCAAAAAATTACGATATCTTCGCCGCAGACTGTTGGGCTTGCCTCGGGAGAGTATATGCCATGGTTCGCATTTGGGCCAGGCGACGAATTGCCTGGTGATCAGCAAATCGAAGATGCGGGCTCAATGGTGTTTGATACCCCGATACTCGAAAATGCGCTTGAAATTCTCGGTGGAGCCAATGTCGATATCAGAGTTAGTAGCAATAAATCACAGGCATTAATCGCCGCCAGGATCTGTGATATATGGCCTGACGGTTCGAGTACGCTGATTAGCCGGGGTATTCTGAACCTGAGTCAACGCGATAGCAAATCGAATCCGTCTGCGTTAGTACCGGGTAAACGGTACAAGATAAGTGTACAACTCAATCATGTTGGCTATGTAGTGCCAACCGGGCATCGATTGCGCTTGTCCTTGTCGACCAGCTACTGGCCGATGGCTTGGCCGTCACCCGAAACAACACATTTAACGATAGAAACCAGAGGCTGTTGTCTAAATTTACCAATGCGTGCAGCCGACGCTGTCGATGCCGGCTTGACTGAGTTTGGATCGACCAAGACCGGGGAGCCATTACCGATAACCCAGCTTCGTGCGGTAGAACAAAAAAGAAGTTTATCCCGGGACAGCAAAACTGGCCTGAACGTACTCGAAATTTATGCAGACAACGGCAAGATTCGTTTAGATCAGAGCGGTATGGAAATGGCCTCGATCAATTTGCAACGGTATAGCATTTCAAATAATGATCCCTTGTCGGCGACTGCGGAGTACGAATGGGAGTGGGAGTATGGACGTGGGAGCTGGAATATCAAAACAAAAACCGTTACCCAATTAAGCTGTAGCCGGGAGTATTTTTATCTGCATGCAGAATCAACTGCCTGGGAGGCTGGCAAAAAGGTGTTTAATAAACGGTGGCATAAGAAATGTAGACGGGATCATTTTTAAGCAAACTCTACTTACCCTTCCAAACCGGATCACGTTTTTCCGCAAAGGCCTTTGGACCTTCCATAAAATCGTCCGACATCAGCATATTCTGATAAATCGGGAATTCATTATTACCAAGTTTGGTGGCTGAAAAAGCCTCTTTGACAGACATGCTTTGTATACTTGGTACAACTTCCTTCAGTGCCTGCAAAGCCAGCGGTGCACCAGTAGCAATCTTATTAGCTATTTCTCTTGTTGTTTCCATTAATTCGTCAGGAGAACAGATTCGACTGACAAATCCCCAGTGATAGGCTTCGTCTGCGTTCATTCGACGCCCGGTATAGAGTAAATCCATAGCCACATTGTAGGGTAGGCGTCTCGGTAATAATTGAATTCCGCCAACATCGGGCAAAAAACCACGTTGCATTTCAGGAAGGAAAAATTCGACGTGATCGGCAGCAACTACCAGATCCGAAGCCAACGCTATTTCGAAACCGCCGCCAACAGCCATGCCATTCACCGCGCAGATGACCGGCTTTTTTAACCCCCAGAATTCGGTAATACCGGCAAATCCTCCGGGGCATTCGAAGGCCGCATTAACCGCGTCTTCGTTATGCTCGATTTCGGCAATTTCTTTTAAATCCCAGCCGGCGCTGAATATTCGATCGCCACTGCCGGTAATAATTCCGACCTGATAATGGTCACTATCCTGAAGCAAGGTTAAGGCTTCATATATCGCATTCGATACATGCGTGTTAATCGCATTTGCAGGCGGTCGATAGATGGTGATTTCAATTACCTTGCCGAAGGTTTTAACTTGCACAGAGTCATTCATTTTATTGACCAAATTATTGATGGAACTAAGGACAATATATGTCAAAATTCCCACGCCTTCACCCATTATTTTGACTGTTATGAGCCACTGGTTAAGCCCGTTATTATCACCAAAGTCTATTGCTATAGTGGGAGCTTCCGAGCGTTCAGGCAGCCTTGCTGCCAGCACCTATCAACTATTAATCGATAGCGGATACCGGGGCAAGCTGTATTCGGTTAATCCGAAGTATCTGCAGTTGTATCAACAACCCTGCTATGCCGATTTAAAGGCATTACCGGCAGCCCCCGATCTCGTAGTCTATGCAATTAGTGGTTTACCACTGGAGACAAGCTTTGAACAGGCGCTGTCAATTAGCGTGGGCGGAATTGTTATATACGCCAGTAACTATTTGGAGCAGGATGACCAGCCGTGCTTAACCGAAAGGCTCAGGAAAAAAGCAAAAAAAGCAGGCATTCCGGTCTGCGGTGGCAACTCGATGGGTTTTTACAATTACGATGACAACGTCCTGGTCAGTTTTGATCGTCCGCCAGCCGATAGGCCGAAGGGCCATATTGGATTAATCCTGCACTCCGGCTCCGGGTTAACCTACCTGGCGAATAACGATGCCCGATTTAGTTTCAACTATGCAATAGCCAGCGCACAGGAAATTAATGCTTCTGTCAGCGACTATATCGACTATCTGCTCGATCAGGCTTCGACACGGGTCATCGCCATTATGCTGGAAGCGGTACGCGATGTGTCTGCTTTTATCGAGGCTCTGGAAAAGGCGCGGCAAAGAGATATTCCTGTGGTAATTACCAAACTAGGACGAACCGAAAAAAGCGCACAGCTTGCCATGAGCCACTCGGGCGCGATAGTGGGTAATCATGAGGCTTTCGTTGCCTGCTGTGAACGATATGAAGTGATGCTTTGTAAGGACCTCGATGAAATGATTGTTACAGCCATGTTGTTTGCTAGCGGCATGCGCGTCAGCAATGGCAATATTGCAAGTATTCTCGACTCTGGTGGCATGCGCGAGCAAATGATCGATCTCGCCGATGACTACGAAGTTCCCTTCGCGGCAATAAATGCTCAGACCAGACAGACGATGCGTTGCTATCTGGAATCCGGCCTGGAAATAGATAACCCTCTTGATGCAATGGGCGCGCTGGGACGTAACACCGAGGAGACCTACCTGGAGTGTGGCAAGGCTCTACTGGATGATCCCGGGACCGGCTTACTGACTTTTGAGTTTGAATTTCGCGATGGATTTTCGCATTACCCGGGACTGTTTGACGTAGTAGAACAGCTATCAAATCACAATAGCAAGCCTGTCGTGATTGTAAATAGCTGTACCTATACCTGCGTGAATGAAACCGCCGCCAAATTAACGCAACAGGGCATTCCCGTGATCAATGGTGTTGATGTGGCATTACGCTCGATTCGTAATTTTAGTCGTTACCAACCGGGTGCAGAGCGAGACGTACAATTCTCGATTCCATTGGGCCAAAACAAACTCGACAAGTGGAATCGATTGCTTAAGCAATCCGCTAGTCTGGACGAAGTAATCTCACTCGAACTAATGTCCGAATTTGGATTGCCTGTTGTCAAGCATCGACTTGCTGTTAATATCGATCAGGCCTTGCGGGCAGCAGATGAACTGGGTTACCCGGTTGTAATGAAAACAGCACAACCGGGTATTCATCATAAGTCAGAATGCGGCGGGATAATAATTGCTATTTCTGATCAGTTAGCACTTCGGAATAGTTACCAGGATTTACAGCAAAGACTCGGTAGCAGAGTACTTGTCATGCCGATGATAAGCAGTGGTGTGGAGGTATCAATTGGTATGAAAAATGACCGCGATTTCGGTCCGGTAGTCATAGTTGCCAGTGGTGGAATATTGATCGAGTTAATCGAAGACAGGGCATTTGCACTCGCACCTGTCAATGAAGATGAAGCTGAAACACTACTCAATAGATTGAAGTTGTCGAGGTTGCTTGAAGGCGTGCGAGGACAGGCTGCTGTCAATCGTTATGCTTTAATATCATTGATTAGAATGTTTTCAGAACTGGTTTATAGTTTTGGCGATTCAATACAGGAAATTGACTTGAACCCGGTGATTGTTAAAAGCGAAGGCTGTGTAATTGTTGATGGTTTGGTTATATCAGCAAGATAGACAATCAAGTCAATACCAGGCGTCTTCCATTGAGTCTTTTTTCCGGGCGACAAAATCAAGTAGTGCCTCATCAATTGCCGGGTCGATAGCAGGCGTCTCATATTCGCATAACATTGTTGTCCAGCGCTGGTAGGCTCGTTGTCGCATGTCCTGACTACCGGCTTCGCTCCATTGCTCGAAAGGACTGGTATCGGAAAGATTTGAACGGAAGTTTGCGGTTCTAAAGTGCTGCATGGTATGACCTGCACCAAGGAAGCTGGAACCGGAGCCGGCTTCCCGATAAGCTTTAATCGCAAGCTGGTCGTCATTTACTTCAAGCCCTTCAACCATGCTGGCGATTGAACCACATTGTTCTGCATCCATAACAAATTTCTCATAACCGATGGTGAGCCCGCTTTCCAACCAACCAGCCGCCTGGAAAATAAAATTAGCACCGGCCATAACAGCAGAATTCATCGCATTGGTTGACTCCATCATTGCCTGCGCATCGGCAACTTTAGATGCTGTTAAATGTCCACCACATCGAAACGGTAAGCCCATGCGCCGACTCAGTTGTGAAATCGCCATGGTGGCCAGTATCGATTCGGGAGTACCGAAGGTCGGTGCACCGGATTTTAGGTCCATGGTTGTCAGGAAACTGCCATAAACAACGGGTGCACCTTTAAGAACCAGTTGCGTGAGTGCAATACCAACCATCACCTCGGCGTGCGCCTGGGCGACAATTGCAGCCTGGGTAACCGGACTCATTGCGCCGCCTATGATGAAAGACGAAATAACATTACCCTGGTTTGCTGCTGCGTAGGTACGCAACGCGGATGTCATGGTATTGTCATAAACAAGCGGTGAATTTACATTGATATTTCCCTGTATCACCATGTTTTTATTCATAAATTCTTCACCAAACGCGATTTTCAACATTGCCAGTGAATCTTCGGCCCTTTCAGGCGCCGTGACCGAACCCATGAATGGTTTGTCTGAATAGCGCAGATGTGCATAGATCATATCGAGATGTCTTTTGTTGACTGCAATATCGACCGGCTCACAAATGGTGCCACTTTGATGATGTAACCAGGGCGACAGATAAGTCAACTTGACGAAATTTTGAAAGTCTTCGATCGTACCGTAGCGCCTGCCGTTTTTCAGATCAGTGACAAAAGGCGAACCATAGGCTGATCCAAAGATTAAATGGTTTCCGCCAAACTCAATGTTACGCTCGGGGTTTCGTGCATGCATGGTGTACGTTTTAGGCGCTGTTTCACAAAGTGCGCGCACATGCCCTCGGTCAAAACGCAGCAGCTCCCCATCGACAGTTGCGCCGGCATCCTTGAAAAGGCCCAATGCTTCAGGGTCATCACGAATTTCAATACCGATTTCGGACAATAGCCATTCCGCATGGTCTTCGAGCCTGACTAAAGCCTCTTCTCCCAGCAACTCATAAGGCGGGATTTTTCTGTTCAGGTAAGCCGGCGCTTTAGTATCGATAATCCTGTGAGTTCTGCTTCTTGATCGCCGTCTATTACGAGCTTTTCTCATAGTCGATGACTTAAGCGTGTGTGCAAGACCAGGCTGGATCTATAAATGGCGTTTCTTTGCGATTGACGGCAATCCGGACGACGACAAACCGTTCTTTACCCTTTGATGATATGACCGCATCTTTATCACGAAAATTCACATTCAGGTTAATGGTGAAACCGAGACCAACTTCAGAGCAGTGCATGAGGCAGAGTCTGCCCATACATTTCCTGTCTACCAGACCCGAGTCCAGTTCACTGTGACCTGAGGCGAGTGCGGAAGTGCGCGAAAGTTCTGTGCTCATGAAATTGCCTCAGGTAATTGAAGGTTTAAATAAATTTGTCAGATTAAGTCCTTAATTGCATTTTATCCTGTAATTATGCATTCTTACGAGCTAAATGATTTGCTCATATTGATTAAATAATTTAAACGATAAAATGAGATTTCGCGCCTTTGACAATTTGCGTACTTTTACTGTGGTGGCACAGTACTTAAGCTTTACGGCTGCCGCGTCAGAACTTAGTTTAACCAAGGGTGCGGTGAGTTATCAGATCAGTCGATTGGAGAGTACGCTTGGATTTGCCATATTTACGCGGCATAAACAGGGTATAGAATTAACAGCAAAGGGTAGGAGACTTCTTCAGAAAGCGCAATCTACCTTCTCTAATCTCGAATCAGAAATTGACAGTCTGAGGAAAGATGACAAAAATAATAATATCACTATTGGTATGTCTACTTATTTTGCTTCGCGCTGGTTGTCACCACGACTAATGCATTTCATCACTGACCATGCCGATATTGGCCTGCGCCTTCAACCCCTGATTGATTTGATCAATTTAAAACACGTTGATATCGACATGGCTATCCGCTGGGGAAAAGGAGACTGGTCAAACACGAATACCCGGGTTGAACTAATTTTTCCCTGTCCAGCGATACTAAGTGCGGGAATCACGGCTATCAAACGAATTGAAAAAGAAGGCATAGAAATCGCCATTCAGTCGCTAACTCTGTTACATGATCACGATGAGAGTACAGCCTGGCGGGATTGGTTCGAAGCAGCTGGTTTAAATTATAGCAGTGGTAAAAATACACTGGTTATACCCGACCCAAATGTTCGGGTGCAGGCGGTAATAGACAATCAGGGGGTAGCCTTGAATGACGCTTTAGTGAAAAATGAAGCCGAAAATGGGCTGGTCTTTTTTTATCAACCTGTTCAACTCGATAACTATGGATACTATCTGGTTTATCCTGAAAGGACACTGGAACAGCCGGCGCAAAGAGCATTCCGTGACTGGATAATGCATACAGCACAGAATATTCGATCAACGCCTAATTAGCCTTTTCAATAAGAAATAAAATCCGTGCGGCTTAAATTTTTATAGGCACTGTTTTATATTCGCTAATGCCTGCCAAATTGCGTACATCGGCCAATACATTGTCAAGCCTGGCCAGTTCCTGTCTCAGATATCGCGTCCTGGATCGATGTTCCGGTTTATTGCGAATTCTTCTTAATTGTTCCTGGAGACCGGAAATTTTACGAGTCAGCATGGCCTCGTCTACGGCCAGACTAAAATTTGCCATTATGAGCCGCGTACTGGCAGGTCCAGATAATATTTGGTGATTCATCAGGGTAGCTCCCTCACTTGAAAAATGTTTTTTTAACAATGCGCGTAAACAGACCACCTTGTTTGGCCAGACATGAATGCTGGCTTTTTTCGTGACCCACAAAATAACTACGACGCTGCTTACCATCGAGGATTAACATTTTATCACCGTCATCATCAAACTCAGACATCGTTGTTGTAACATCAAAATCGAACATATTTAATTCAACAGGTTATTTAGCTGCATCTAGAATATTGGGCATGGGCCAAATATCTGTGGCCTGTTACTCAATCTAAAATCTGTAAAACAGCGCGAAAAAGATAATTGTGCAGTTCATTACAAATATTTTGTGGAGTAGCTCAAGGTTATTTCTAATAAACTCACTTCCTGAAGCCCGGGTGAATTTAAAATTCCCCTTAATTTATCGATTCACCTGTTATTTTTCGATCTGTCCAAACCGCTGTCAAACAAATTTTGTAGTAAGATCACCTTTTTTCCTGGGCAGGCATGCTATTCGTATGAGAAATAAACTGGGTGTGGTTCTTATGTTGGTAGCTTTAGGGTTACTGGTTCCTGGAATAAATCAGCCGATATTGAGTTTAAACGCAACGGTTGATAAAGGGGCCCTGGTTGAGTTGGGCATGCAGACGCTGGCCAATGACCCGAATGTACCAGGAATAATGGTTTCTCTGACGGAACAACTGGTCAGCCAGCTCGATTTGAATGGTCAGATCCATGCCTACGACAAGACACGCAGTATCCTTGGCACGGTCGAAGAGTTGTATCGGGCAAAACAATGGCTGGTAGCTTTTTTAATCGCTTTATTCAGTATTGTCGTACCGGTCGTTAAATCTGCCCTGATGGTTATTTCCGGGCTGTTGAGCGGAAAATATGCTACTTATTCCGCTACGATTGTTCGACTGATCAGCAAATGGTCGATGGCCGATGTATTTGTTGTGGCTATTTTTGTAGGTTTCCTTGCCGCAAACGCGACACAACAGACCGAAAAATTATTTTCGTTAACGGCTGAATTTGGTGACGGGTTTTATTTCTTTTTGGGATATTGCCTGCTATCAATATTTTCAATGCAGGTTATGGGTAATCAATCCAAACGTAAAAGCACTGATATTGTCGACTAAATTGCATAAGGGCATCTCTATCAAGTTGCTCGTAAAATGGTATTTAGTACCGAAACATTTGATTTGATAGTACTTTCATCAAAGCCGCAAAAGCCCAGGATCAAACCTTTTTGCGGCTTACCCCGTGCATAATGCGATGACAATGAACTCAATATAACCCCTTTGCTGCGAGCCGCTTCCGCAATTTTTTGATCATCATAGTGATCAGGCAGAGCAACAAGTAATTGCATACCGGCAGCATGGTCATTGACTGATACTATGTTGTCGCTGAGATTCTCCTGAATGCAGTTCAGCAAAAGCTTGCGACGCTCGCCATAAATTCGCCGCATTCGGCGAATATGACGATAAAATTCGCCATTATTCATAAATGTCGATAAAGCACGTTGCGAAGTGCTTGCTGCTTTAACTCCATATTTGGCAATAGTTGTCGAAAACCGGTGTATCAACTCTGGCGGAGAAACCAGAAATCCGAGGCGTAAACCAGACGAAAATATCTTTGAGAATGTACCAACGTAGATCGTCCGATTGGTCATATCGAAGCCTGCCAGCGCCTGTATCGGGCTGCCCGAGTAGCGAAATTCACTGTCGTAATCGTCTTCGATGATCCAGCTTCCGGTTTGCCTGGCCCATTTGAGAAATTCCCTTCGCCGAAGTGGTGACATGGCACCACCTAGTGGAAAGTGATGTGAAGGCGTCAGGATCGTCAGGGCCGGAGAGGAAAGCGACGGACTGAGCTCGGGCACTTCTACCTCACGCTCGCCCATTGTAAGCCACAAGGGCTTCATACCCAGGTTTAACACGATATTCCTCAACGGCTGGTATCCAGGATTTTCCAGCCCAACAGAGTCACCTGATTTGGCGAGTGTTCGTACGCAAATTTCTAAGGCATCGATTGAGCCAGCCGTGATCAGAATTTGATTAGGGCTGGTTTGCAGGCCACGCCAATCGTATAAAAACTGTGTAATTGATCGACGTAGTTCGATATCACCGAATGAATCTTCAACGGAAACCAGGGTTTCTGGAGCTATGCGGGCGACCCGGCTTATACATTGCGCCCATTTTCGGTACGGGAAAAGGCGCATGTCGGGGGAGCTTGGGTGTCTCTGATGACGCGACTGATGTGGTCGATCGACAGCTTGGGGAGGATTTTTCTTGTCAGCCTGTATTTTTTTGATCTCAATCTGTCCAACCGGGCAGGTATAAAATCCTGAACCCTGGCGTCCTTCAATGTAGCCTTCAGCCACCAGTTGATCATAAGCACTGTTTACCGTACTACGGGAAATTCCCAGCTCTGTGGCCAGACTTCTTGACGGTGGCAAACGAAGCTCTGAGCCAAATTCACCGGAACCAATCCTTAGACGAATTTCATTGATCAGTTGAATGTAAATCGGCGTCCTCGAGTTGCGGTCGAGGGCATAAACAATGGCGGACAAGTTGATCAAGAAATTGGACTGGTATAAATGTAAATTATTGGTCTTTTTAAACTAACCAAATAATTGCTAAGATGCAATCAGATATTACATCTGTATCGGGATTATGAGCATTTATCACAATGATTTGGGTCAATCGACAGGATTTCCGGTCAATAACTGGAAGACCTGCCCCCGGCCACCGCGCAGCGGAATAGAAGGGCGTAGTTGTCGTGTCGAAGCCTATAATCCGGATCAGCATAATACTGACCTTTTCGATGCTTTTGCCAGAGACATCGACCACGCTAACTGGACGTATCTACCCTATGGCCCATTTGATGACTTTGATAGCTTCGATGCCTGGGCGCGCTCCAATTGTCAGGGAGATGATCCGTTGTTCCATACCGTCATCGATCGAAACACCGGACAGGCCATCGGCATGGCGAGTTATCTACGTATCACGCCCGATGTTGGTGTCATCGAAGTCGGCCACATTCACTTTTCTCCGCTGTTGCAACGCACCACCTTGTCCACCGAAGCGATGTTTCTGATGATGAAGCGCGTTTTCGATGAATTGGGTTACCGTCGATACGAGTGGAAGTGCGACGCTCTGAATGCGCCATCCTGCAAGTCAGCTCAGCGGCTGGGATTTCAGCACGAAGGTATTTTCCGCCAGGCAACACTGTATAAAAACCGCAATAGAGATACCGCCTGGTATTCAATTTTGGACAATGAATGGCCGGAAGTGCGAGGGTTAATCGAAGCCTGGCTTGAGCCTGGTAATTTTGGCGATGATGGCTCAGCAAAAACATCGCTCTATGAAAACATGCAAGATCGTTCTCTGAGCAAACGCGGCGAATAAACCATTTACTTTAAAAGGCTACCAACATGCGGCTACTGGTCTTTCAGCACATTGATTGCGAACATCCCGGGTCATTGCGCCGGTTTCTACAGGCAGATGGAGTCTATTTCGATGCCGTCGAACTCGATGCAGGTGAACCGATCCCGGAGTTGGCAGACTACGATGCCCTGTGGGTTATGGGTGGCCCGATGGATGTCTGGGATATCGAAGAGCACCCCTGGTTGATTGCGGAGAAAGCCGCGATCCGTCGTTGGGTGAATGAACTCGGCAAACCTTATCTCGGTCTGTGCCTTGGACATCAATTGCTGGCAGATGCACTTGGTGGCACTTGCAGTCCGCAACGTCCACCAGAGATCGGTATTCTCGACATTGCTTTAACCGAAGCGGGACAAAAGGATTCTTTGTTTGACGGACTTCCTGTTACGCAGAAATGCCTGCAATGGCACTCTGTCTGCGTTGCACAGGTACCTGAAAACACCACAATTCTCGCGAGTTCCGATATTTGCCGCGTGCAGGCCATGCGTGTCGGCGATAATGCCTGGTCGATGCAATACCACGTCGAAGTCGAGGAAGATACGGTGGACAACTGGGGCGCTGTGCCCGCATATCGAGAGGCTTTGGTTGCTACATTAGGTGCTGATGGCTTATCGATCATGAAAGCCGGCGCCGATCTGAATATTGATAATTTTCTCGAATGTTCCGAAAAGATTTATCGTAACTTTATGAAAGCAATTGCATAAACGATGAAAGCGCAAACCAGTTTATCAGGGGTGATGAAATCACTGATCACAAATTACAATGTCGGTGCAGTGGCGACAGTCAATCAGGATGGAAGCCCGGCGGTGTCACCAAAGGCAACTTTTGTTATTGTTGATAATTGCCGTATTGCTTATGGCGATATACGCTCGCCGGGTACGAGCAATAACATTAAACAGCGTCCCGGGATTGAAGTAGTGTTTACCGATGTATTGGCGAGACAGGCGATTCGTGTTCGTGGAATTGCCCGCATCATTGAAAAAGACTGTGAAAAAGGAAAAAAACTATTGCCTTTGTTCGAACGGAGCTGGAAACCGTATATTCAACACATGTCGGTTTTTGTGACGATTGACATCACTCGGGCTGAACTGATTATGTCTCCGGCATACGATCTCGGTATTGGCAGGGATGAGTTGGTCAAAACAAATTTTGAAAAATTAAACAACCTGGCAGGTAACCCAAATGATTGAATCCAAACCTTCGGTCTGTCCACTGGATTGTCCAGACACCTGTTCGTTATCGATTGAAGTCGAAAACGGCATCATTAAAAAGGTAAAGGGCTCGACTGTAAATCCTTATACCGCCGGCGTAGTCTGCGACAAGGTGGTTAAGTATTATCCGAATTTTGTGCATGGTGACGACAGGTTACGCCAGCCGTTAATCCGCACGGGTGAACGTGGTAGTGGCGAATACGAAGCCGTTAGTTGGGACAATGCTCTATTGCTGATCGCGGATAAAACAAAGCAGGTGATCGAGCAGTATGGTCCCGAAGCAGTGCTGCCTTTCAACTACGCAGGGCCACACGGACAACTGGCTGTTGGATCTATGGATCGGCGATTTTTTCACAAAATGGGGGCCAGTTTGCTCGATCGTGGACCACTGTGTGGGGGCGTGCGGGGCAGTGCCTACGCCAGTTTGTTTGGCAATGCACCGGGCATGCCGCCCGAGCAGGCGGCCGATGCGGATGTGATCGCGGTTTGGGGCAATAACGTCACCGTATCGAATTTACATCTGGCGCGTGTCATCAAGCAGGCTCGGGGAAATGCCGCCAAACTGGTCGTAATCGACCCGAAGCGGACACGTATTGCCGAACAGGCTCACCTGTATATTCAGATAGCGCCGGGAACCGATGTGGTGCTGGCGCAGGCGCTGGCGGCGGAAATGGAGCGACGCGGCAAGGTCGACCTGATTTTTGTCGACCAATGGGTTGAGGGTGCCGAGAGTTTTCTCATCGAATGCCGCCGATACTCGCTCTCCGAGGCAGCAGAAATCTGCGGTGTGGCCATAGAGTCGATCAATCGGCTGGTAGAACTCTATGCTAACGCACAAAATCTGGCCTGTTCGATCGGTAACGGTATAGAGCGTGGCAAGAGCGGAGGCTCCGGATTACGTTCCATCATGGCAGTCTCGGTATTGATGGGGCAGTTAGGTCGACGCGGTGCCGGTATAATCGCCAAACCCGGCCTGGCCTTTCCGGCAACGCCCGATAAGTTACAACGCCCCGATTTAATTCCGCCGCATACCCGGACTTTGAACATCGTCGATGTCGGTCGCCATTTATTAAACGATGACCTTGATCCTCCACTGCGTTCGATTTTTATCTATAACCACAATCCCGTGGCAACGCATCCGGATCAGAATCGCATGAGGCAGGCACTGTCACGGCCAGAGTTATTTATTACCGGTATCGATGTAGTTATGACCGACAGCATGAAGTACTGCGATGTCATTTTACCGGCGGCGTCACATTTTGAAATTGACGATATTTACAGCGCCTACGGCCACAGTTACCTACAACGCGCCGAACCTGTGATCCCCTGTGTGGGCGAGTCGCTACCCAATTCTGAAATTTTCCGGCGCCTGGCGAAGGCTTTTGGATACGAAGATGACTTATTTTACGACAGCGATGCAAGCTTAATGGATGCTGCATTTGACGGCAATGATCCACGACTTAACGGTATGCGTCCTAGTCAATTGCCTACTAACCAGGCGTTTTTGATGAAAACCATTGATCAAGAAGAAGTGTTGATGTGCGAATCGGTATTTCCTGCTACAAAGTCGGGCAAAATAGAACTCTTTGACCAGACTCTGGAAGATAAATATGGGTTCGGCACACCACGATACCAGCCTGCCAACCGGGATCTCCCCTTCACCTTGATTAGCCCTTCATCAAGAAAACGTACCAATGCCACTTTCGGCGGTAATGAGGCCAGCGCCGGCGTTGAAATAGTTGAAATAAATGCACAAGATGCAACAGTTTATGACGTTCACGATGGCGCAATGCTTTGCTTGTCTAACCGGAGAGGATCGGTAATTCTCAAAGCCAAAATCACTACGGCGACAAGACCGGGTGTACTATATTCACCAAAAGGCACCTGGCTTAAAACCAGCCAAACTGGCCAGACAGTCAATGCCTTGATATCGGCAGATATGAAAACCGATATAGAGGGCGGCGCCTGCTATAACGAAACCTTTGTTGATATCGAAATAGTCTGATGTATTTACCTAAACACTTTGAAATAACCGATGACGAAGAGGCTCTTTCGTTTATAGAAGCTAACTCATTTGGGCAGCTTATTTCAATCCAGGATGATCGTTTATTTTCCACGCACTTGCCTTTTTTGGTCAATAGGGATAAGGGTAGGCTACAAGGACACCTGGCAATACAAAATCCGCAATACGCGGATATCCAGGGTCAGGAAGTACTGCTCACATTTCAGGGTCCGCACGATTATATTTCCCCATCCTGGTTTACCACGCCGGGGGTGCCGACCTGGAATTATCAGGCTGTTCATATTTACGGCACTTGCAGGATACTGCGTGATCCTGAGCAAATAGCTGATATTGTCAACGCTTTAACCGACAAGCATGAATCTGTTTTTGCCCAACCCTGGAAACCTGAATATAAACCGGCAATGTTATCGGCAATAGTTGGTCTCGAATTTATAATTTCTGAAATACAATGCAAGTACAAACTCAGCCAAAACAGAGTCCAGCCAGATCAAACGCAAATATGCGAGCAACTTGAAGCTTTGGGTTCGCATGCCCTGGCTAGCGCAATGCGCAAAAATCGGTTATAAGGGAGGCCATCATTTAAGACCGAATGGAGTAATAATGAGCGCCTTTATCATTGTCGATACCAAAGTTTCCGACCCCACTGCATACGAGGAATATAAAAAGCTTGCCAGACCGATTGCCGAGAAATATGGTGGCAAATATCGTGTCCGTGGCGGGAAATTCGATATTCTCGAAACTGATTTGTGGGCCCCTACAAGGATTGTAATTATTGAATTTCCCGATATGACTAGCGCCAGGGCTTTTGTCGATTCGGAAGAATACGCCCCGGTTAAGAAAATTCGTCATGCCAATGCGGAATGTACTTTGTTTATTGTTGATGGGGGTTGAGGGCCTTATGATTTTTATTTCCAGTTCTGCATCATCTTTATTTGCCTTTATCATAAAGATGATGCAAACCTTGGCTTGTTTTTCCTGGAACAGTGGAAAACAACATATTACTTGAAAACAACCAGTTAAGGAATATAGTTAATCTAAAATAGATGGTTGCAACTTCATCTATTGCTCCTTCCGGGGAGACCAAAACGCCATCAGTCCAGGTAGGATTCAGAACATACATTAATTATGGCGCCATTGGCATCAATGAGGATTGAGAAATAATGCTCTCCAGATTTTTTTGAATGAATCCACGCCTTTAGCAATATTTGACTCTCAGTATTTGGGCAAAAAATCCTCAAGCGGTGCCTGAAGCGATGACAAACTCACCCGGAATTTCATATCCCTCTCCATTCCGATAAT